>JANLUE010000356.1:0-3702 GCA_031363325.1 Gemmataceae bacterium | reverse complement strand
GCCGGCCGCGATTTCCGACTGACGGACGTCAAGGGAAACGTCGTGGCGGTGTGAGGGACGCGTTGATGCGGCCGATCGGGATTCACTCGCACTCGGCCGCTTTCAAGTAATCGACAAATCGATACAGGTCTGTTCGTAACTCGATTCGAGATCGAGCGGCACGACCAGATTCGCTCCGATCCACAATGGCAACGTTGGCAGAGCTTGCCCCAAGGCCATTTCGTGCGACCAAGCCTCAAGGAATGGTTGTTTATCTCGTTTCGTCAAACGCACGGAGGCCGCGTAGAGCGGGCTCGGTGGCACACTCAAGGTTTCATCGCTGTGACCGATGAAGTCGAGCAACTCGGCATAGAGATTGAAGTGTCGGACCGTCACCAGGTCGACGATGCTAACCGCCACACCCTTGCGGACGAGCGCCGCGCACTTGCCGATGAATTCATTGCGATGATCGGGGCGATCCTTGTTCGCCGGGCTCACGAGTTCGATGGCGGCGACCAGTCGCCGACCCCGCTTGGCATCGTAGATTCGGACTTCGTACTCATCGAATACCGAGAGTTCGGTTTCGACCGCGACACTGGGTTGCGCCAAAGTCCAAACGGCGGTCGCCACGCCGCCCCGGCCAGGCTCCACTTGGGATGGCCATTCGTCTTTCTCGAACGTGGCGAAATCGACCTCCACTTGCGATCCGGAATGCACGCGTGGGCCGGACACGTAGCCGGGCGGCAGTTTCGTGCGAAGCTGTTGCACGATGACCGCCGGCCACTGGCCGTAGAATTCCTCCCATGTCGAAAGTTTGTCCAGGGGTGGACGAAATAGATCGCGGAGCGGCATGATTGGGTCCTCGCAATTATTCTACGTTGGCCGCTTTCCGATCGCCAACTGCGGATCGCTTCGTCTCGTACGACACCGGTGAGCCTCCGCCCACGAACTTTCCCTAACGGAATGGCCGCCCCGCGTTTCACGTGCCGCCACTTTTTTCCAGTCGCTCGCGCCAGTCGCGGAGCATGTCGCCCAGGGTTTGGTCCAGCGCATAGGCGGGTGCCCAGCCGGTGGCGGCGCGTAGCTTCGACATGTCGGCCCAACTCGTGGCCGTGTCGCCGGCCCGGTCGGGGTCGATTCGTTCGGTCACTTTCACCTGCAAGCCCGTCATGCCGATCAGTCGATCGAGTAAGTCGCGAAGTCGAATCGTTCGGCCCGAGCCGGCGTTGTACGCCTCGCCGGATCGGCCCACTTCGAGCAAGCGGACGAAGGCCCGTACGGTGTCGCGGACGTCGGTGAAGTCGCGGCTGGCCGAGAGGTCGCCGGTTTCGATGGTCGGGTTGCTTCGCCCAAGTTGCACGGCGGCGATTTGCCGGGCGAAGTTCGCGGCCGCGTACGTGGCCGATTGACCGGGGCCGATCTGATTGAACAGCCGCACGCGGACGATGTCGAGCCCGGCGCTCCGTGTGACTTGATAGCTCAACAGATCGGCGGCCGCCTTGCTCGCGGCGTAGGGCGACGCGGGCCGAAGTTCCGCCGTCTCGGCGAAGGGGCCCGACCCCGAGAGACCGTCGCCATAGATCAGTCCGCTGGAGACGAACAGAACGCGTGGCTTCAGGCCGGTGGTCGCGATCGCGTCATAGAGGTTTTGCGTCGCCGTCAGATTGCCGGCCCAGGCCCCGGGGGCATCGCGAAACGAACCGCCCGGGCTGGCGAAACCGGCGAGATGAAAGATCCATTCCGGCCGCGACTCCGCCAGAACGGCATCCAATTCGGCTGGGATCGTTAGATCGGCCCGAAAGATCGGGAACGGCATCGGCCGATCGTCGGAGTGGCCGGGCCGGGACAGGCCGACGACTTCGTGGCCGGCCGACCCCAGGGCCGCCCCGAGATGGCCGCCGACGAAACCCGTCGCACCGGTCACCAGGCAGCGCATCCGTTTACCCGCCGTGTCGCTTCAGGTCCGCGTCGACCATCATTCGAATGAGCCTGGCGAAGTCGTATTCCGGCTCCCAGCCGAGCACTTTCTTCGCCTTGGCCGGATTGCCGAGCAACAAGTCCACTTCGGCCGGGCGGATCAAATTCGGGTCTTGAACCGTGTACTTCTGCCAGTCGAGCCCGACATGCCCGAACGCGATCTCGACCAACTCGCGAACCGTGTGCATCTTGCCGCTGGCGATCACATAGTCGTCCGGCTGATCCTGTTGGAGCATCGACCACATCGCCCGAACGTAGTCGCCGGCGAAGCCCCAGTCGCGACGGGAATCGAGGTTGCCGAGCTTGAGTTCCTTCTGTTTGCCGAGCTTGATCCTGGCGACGGCATCGGTCACTTTGCGCGTGACGAACTCTTTGCCGCGGCGCGGCGATTCGTGGTTGAACAAGATGCCCGACACGCAGTACATGTCGTAGCTTTCGCGGTAATTCACCGTGATCCAGTGGCCATAGACTTTGGCCACGCCGTACGGGCTCCGCGGATAGAACGGCGTCGATTCAGTTTGCGGCGTCTCACGGACCATGCCGAACATTTCGCTGCTCGACGCCTGATAAAATCGGCTCCCCTTCGGATCGACGAGCCGCATCGCTTCGAGAACGCGCGTCACGCCGGTGGCCGTTACGTCAGTCGTCAGGAGGGGTTGCTTCCAACTCGTCGGCACGAAGCTCTGGGCCGCGAGGTTGTAGACTTCGGTGGGGCGAACCGCCTGGAAGACGGCCACGAGACTGGCCAGGTCGTTCAGGTCGGCCTGATGGAGCGTGATCTTGTCTTCGAGGTGCGCGATGCGTTCGAAATTCTCGGTGCTCGAACGGCGGACCATGCCGTGAACCGCGTAGCCCTTCGTCAGGAGCAATTCGGAAAGGTAGCTACCGTCCTGCCCCGTGACGCCCGTGATCAATGCCGTCTTCATTCCGAACCTTCCGTAGTTTCGCGGGCCGACTTGCAACTATGCAGGATACAGCAGGTCGAAGCCGATGGCCATGATCGCGAGGTCGGTCAAGAGATGTGCGGCCCACGGGCCGGCGAGCGAACCGGACCGATCGTACCACGCCGCCCAGATCGCTCCGCCTATTGCGACCCCGAGGCTGAACGGAACGGTCACGGTCCAGAAGTGACTTGGGAAGTACACGGCTAACACGACTACGTGATGGGCCGCGAACCCGAGCGACGAGACAACAACCGCCGACCGGCCGATTCGCTCGCGTAGCTCGGCGTGGACGAACCAGCGCCAGTAGTATTCTTCGAGAAACGAGTGCCCGACCGAGATCGCCACGGCCAGCCCGACGAATCCGAGCCGCGAATCGAGCCCGAAGCCCGCGACTTTGGTTCGCACTTCGATGGCGAGACTCGCGAACATCTCGCCACCGCGAAACGCGCCGAAGTACGCCGCGAGAATCGCACCGGCGATCAGCACGCCGATCGCGAAGCCTCCGAGCAGTCCATGCGAATTGATCCGAATCGCACGGAGCCGATTCCGGTCGAACGCAGCGAGGGCCGCGATCGGCAAGGCGAACTGAACGAACTTGGACGCGGCGTAGGTCAGCCGGAACATCGGAGAATTCGGGTCGGCCGCGACAAAGTAAACGGCCGCGCCGGCGGTCGGCAAGAACAGGGCGATGAGCAGGATCGCGGGTGGCACCGGGTGCGTTCCGAATGAGATTCCACGCTCGCCCCGACCCCGGCCTCGCTCGAACCGCTACGCGGTTCTGCGCTCGACCGGGGCTTTACTG
>JANLUE010000365.1:0-6803 GCA_031363325.1 Gemmataceae bacterium | reverse complement strand
ATCCCGTCGATCTGCTGATCCTCAAAGAAAAGCTTTCCCAACTCAAGCAACTCGAAGATGTCGGCCGCGACGAGTATCTGGCGGACCTCTGGGACGCGGCCCCGACCGCCGCGAACGCCGAGTACTACGCCAAGATCGTCCGCGACAAGTCGATCATTCGCAACCTGATCCACGCCAGCACCGAGATTCTCCGCGACGCGTACGATCAAGCTCAGCCCGCCGAGGAAATGCTCGGGGCGGCCGAGCGCAAGGTACTCGAGATCGCCGAGAAGGGCGTCACGAGTCAGACGTGGACCCTGCTTGAAGCGGTCAACGCGGCCTACGTGCGACTCGATCAGCGCATGGGCCGCAAGGACCCGAACGCGATCAGCGGAATCGCGACCGGGTTTGTCGACCTCGACGCTCTGACGGCGGGGTTCCAGACGTCCGAATTGATCATCCTCGCGGCCAGACCGAGTGTTGGAAAAACGGCCATGGCTTTGAACTTCGTCCGCCACATGGTCGTCGAGGATCGGCACCCGGTGTTGTTCGTCAGCCTCGAACAATCGCGGATCGAGTTGGCCGAGCGATTGCTGTCGGCCCAGGCGATGGTCGATAGCCAACGCTTGCGCAAGGGCATCGTCAGTGCCGACGACATGAGCAAGTTGATCGAGGCCGGCGACGTGCTTCGCAACGCGCCGCTCTACATCGACGATTCGCCGACGCAGAGCATGTTGCGAATCGCCGCCAGCGCCCGCCGACTCAAGCTTCGTTCCGGCATCCGCATGGTCGTCATCGATTACCTGCAACTCATCGAGCCGGAAAATCGCCGCGATCCGCGTCAGGAACAGGTGGCGCAAATCTCGCGACGCTTGAAGTTCCTGGCCCGCGAACTCGAGATCCCAGTGATGGCCCTCGCCCAGGTCAATCGATCGTCGGAAGACCGCCAGGACCATCGGCCACGCCTCGCCGACCTGCGCGAGTCCGGTTCGATCGAACAGGACGCGGATACGTGCTTGATGTTGCACCGACCAGGGCGATTCGACGGCGGCCAGGAAGATAATGTGATCGAAGTGATCGTCGCCAAGCAACGAAACGGCCCGACTGGCGAAGTCACGCTTTCGTACCTGCGTCAGTTCATGCGCTACGAGAACCATCAGCCGGGCGACGGCGCATTCGGGATGGGCGGATGAGCAACTCACGAGTTGGCAGCGGGCACGACACCCATCGCTTAGGCGAGGGCCGACCGCTCATCCTCGGAGGCGTTCGGGTGCCGCACTCGCGTGGGCTCATCGGCCACAGCGACGCGGACGTGGTTCTGCACGCGGTGACGGATGCACTGTTGGGCGCGGCCGGGCTCGGCGACATTGGCGACCTGTTCCCGGACACGGACCCGGCTTACCAGGACGCCAACTCGGCGATCTTCGTTCGCGAGGCGCTGGCCCGCCTGAACCGACTCGGCTGGCGGCCTGTCAACTTGGATGTGACAATCTTCGCCCAGGAGCCGAAGCTCGGCCCGGTGAAGGATCGCATTCGCCAGAACGTGGCCGAGTTGGTCGGCCTGCAGCCGGAATGCGTCAACGTCAAGGCGAAGACCGGCGAACACGTCGGCCACATCGGCCGCAGCGAAGCGATCGGCTGCCAGGCGACGGTGTTAATTAAAGCTGTCTCCCACTCCCCCCTCTCCGCTTCGGAGAAGGCCAGCGAGACGACCGCGAAAGGAACCGCCATGTCGTTGCAGGTGTACAGCACGCTGACCCGCAAGAAAGAACCGTTCCCGAAGCGGCCGGGCGAACTCGTCACGATGTACGTCTGCGGGCCGACCGTCTACAAGCCAAGCCACATCGGCCACATGGTCGGGCCGGTCATCTTCGACGCGGTCAAACGCTACCTCACGTACCTGGGGTACGCGGTCAAGTGGGTGGTCAACATCACCGATGTCGACGACAAACTGATCGCGGCGGCCGCGAAACAGAACACGACCGTCAAGGACCTCGCCGAGCGAATGACCGCCGACTATTTCGCGTGCTTGAAGAAGCTCAACGTCACGGGCATCGACGGGTTCCCGAAAGCGACCGATCACATTGCCGACATGATCGCGACGATCTCGGGGCTCATTGAAAAAGGCTACGCGTACCCGGCGGAAGGCGATGTCTATTTCAACGTGGCCCGCGACGAAGATTACGGCAAGCTCTGCGGCTTCGATCCCGAGGCGTTGCAGGAAGGCTCGCGCATCGAGGCAAGCACCAAAAAGAAAAACGCCAACGACTTCGCTTTGTGGAAGTCGGCCAAGCCAGGCGAGCCCGCGTGGCCGAGCCCCTGGGGCGACGGTCGACCCGGCTGGCACATCGAGTGCACGGCCATGGCCCAGAAAATCCTGGGCGACACGATCGACATTCACGGCGGCGGCCTCGATCTTCGCTTCCCGCACCACGAGAACGAACTGGCCCAGAGTGAGTCGTCGACGGGCCAGCCATTTGCCCGCATCTGGATGCACAACGGGCTTCTGAAGATGGGAAGCGGTAAGATGGCTGGGTCGGTCGGGAACGTATTGAACGTCGTCGATGCGTTGAAGCACGTGACCGGCGAGGGGTTGCGGTTCTTTCTGCTGAACACGCACTACCGTTCGCCGATCGATCTCGGCGAGTGGGACCCGCGTGACCCGAAGACCGGGGCGATTCCGCCCGGCCTCGACGCGGCCCGCAAGGCGCACGACACGTTCGTCCGCCTCGCCGAACGCTTCGACCGCGTCACGGGTCGCAAGTTCTTCGAGGAGACAGTGCCAACTGCGGTGATCAGCGATCGAGCGCTAAAGTGGCCGGAGTTCAGACAGTATCTAACGCGCTTTTGCGAGTTTATGGACGATGATTTCAATACCGGCGGGGCAGTTGGCGTACTGTTCGAACTCGTAAAGCGCGTCAACAAGGTCGCCGACGACGGCCGACTCGAGTTCCCCGAGCAAGCAAACCTAAGTTCGCGTTTGGAATTCGAAGAAGGGGCCTTGTTGGCGAAGGAGCTGGGTGGCATCCTGGGGCTGTTCTTCGAAGCGCCAACGGCGACGCTCGGCGGGGACGACAAGGTCGTCGCGGGCCTGATGCAGTTGGTGATCGACCTGCGGAACAACCTCCGGGCCGAGGCGAAAAAGATCGCGGTCAAGGACGATCCGACCAAGAAGATGTTGTTCGACCAGACTGATTTGATTCGCAAACGGCTGGCCGAACTGGGCATCACGCTCGAAGACCGACCGGCCGGCACAACGTGGCGCGGACAGTAAACTCGAGACCAAACATGGCCGACCGGCCGAAACGCACCGTTCTGTTCCTCGGCCTGGCCGACCACGACCGCAGTCGAGCGGCCGAGGTTCTGTTCAACTCGGCCGCCGATCGAATGGGCCTGCCGTGGGTCGCCATGTCGCGCGGGCTCGCGACCGACGTGGGCCGCAAGCCGCGCGGGCCGATGCGTCCGGAGACGGTCAAGGCGCTGGAAGAAAAGGGCATCGCCGGCGCGGCGTTGAAGCGACCCCCTCTCCAAGTCGACGACGAGGACTTCACGACGGCCGCGCGAATCGTCGCCGTCTGCCGGTCGGAATGCGAGGCCCTGCTGCGCGATCGCTCGAACGATGTCGAGTTTTGGCAAGTCGCGCCCGGCGACGTGGCGACCATCGAACGCGACGTGATGAGCCTGATCACCCGGCTCCTCGGCGGGCGAACGGATGTACCCGAAACGCCCAAGGCCAAGAAACCCGAACCGCCGAAGAAAGTGTTGACCGCGAAAGTCGGCCGCGAGACGGCCGGACGCAAGGGCAAAGGCGTCACGACGATCTTCGACGCGAACTTGAACGAAGTGGAACTCCGCGACCTGGCCGCCAAGTTGAAGCAACGCTGCGGCACCGGGGGGACCGTGAAGGAAGGCCGCATCGAAATCCAGGGCGACAACCGCGACCGCATCGTCGCGGAACTGGAGACGATGGGCTTCCGCGTGAAAAAGGCGGGCGGATAGGTGCGGCACGGAAATCGTGTCGTCAACGAACGCGGCGCTTCCATTTGGGCTCGCGGCTGACATGACCGACAACGTAAACGTGGCCACCCATCTCGCGGACCGCGCTCGGGCCGAGCCAACCCGCGCGGCCGTCCACGTGCCGAAGCGCCGTGGGTACGAGACCGTCACTTTTGCCGAACTGGACGCGATCAGCGGCCGACTCGCTCAAGGCTTGAGCCACATTGGCGTCGCGCGCGGCATGCGAACCGCCCTTATGGTGCGGCCTTCGCTCGATTTCTTCACGCTCACGTTCGCGCTCTTCAAAGTCGGGGCGGTCCCCGTGCTGATCGACCCCGGCATGGGCATCCAGAACCTCGGCACCTGCCTCGACGAAGCGAAACCAGAAGCGTTCGTCGGCATCCCCAAGGCGCACCTCGCCAGGCGATTCCTCGGCTGGGCGAGGGACACGATCCGCGTGACGGTGACCACCGGGAGCCGATTGTTCGGCGGCCAACACTCGCTGAAGCAACTCAACGCGATTGGCGAATGGCGTGGCCCACTGGAAGTGGCCGACACGCGGGCCGACGAAATGGCCGCCATCCTGTTTACGAGCGGGAGTACTGGCATCGCGAAAGGGGCGGTCTACACGCACGGCATCTTCGCGGCCCAGGTCGAATACTTGAAGCAGATTTACGGCATCGAGCCGGGCGAAGTGGACCTTTGCACTTTCCCCCTCTTCGCGTTGTTCGCCCCGGCACTCGGCATGACGGCCGTCGTCCCGGACATGGACCCGACCCGGCCCGCCAGCGTCGACCCGACCAAGATCATCGCCGCGATCGAACGATTCAAGGTCACCAACCTGTTCGGCTCGCCCGCACTGATTAATCGCGTTGGTCGATATGGCTCCGAGTCGGGGGTGAAGTTGCCGACATTGCGGCGAGTCATTTCGGCCGGCGCACCGATGCCGGCCAAGGTGATCGAACGATTCACGCGAATGTTGTCCGAAGGCGTCCAAGTCTTCACCCCGTACGGCGCGACCGAATCCTTGCCCGTCGCGAACATCGGCAGTGCCGAAATCCTCGGCGAAACCCGGCACGCGACGGACCTCGGCAAAGGCGTATGCGTTGGCCAACCCGTGCCGAACATGGCCGTGCGAATCGTGCCGATCACCGATGAACCGATCCCTCGCTTCGACCCAAAGGCTTGCTTGCCGCCGGGCGAGATTGGCGAGATCGCGGTGAGCGGTCCGGTCGTGACGGCCGAGTATTTCGGCCGACCGAGCGCGACCGAACTCGCGAAGATGCGCGATGAATCCGGTCGGTTGTGGCATCGCATGGGCGATCTCGGCTACTTCGACGAACGGGGTCGATTGTGGTTTTGCGGCCGCAAGTCGCATCGCGTGACGACCCCCGAGGGAACGCTGTTCACGATCCCCTGCGAGGGCGTGTACAACACGCACCCGGCCGTCTTTCGAACGGCGCTCGTCGGTGTGACGCGCGATGGCCGAACGACGCCGGTGATATGCGTCGAGCGCGAACCCGGCATGGCGATCGATTGGCCGACGCTCGTGGCGGAGCTTCGGGGCCGCGGCCGCAAGTTCGCGCACACGGCGAAAATCGCGAGCTTCCTGGAACACCCGGCGTTTCCCGTGGACGTTCGGCACAACGCCAAGATTTTCCGGGAGAAACTGGCGGATTGGGCGGCGACGAGGGTCGGCCCATGAACGCACTCGTCACCGGCGGGGGGGGCTTTCTCGGCCGCGCGATCGTGCGTCGACTCGTCGCGCGTGGCGATACGGTTCGTTCGTTCTCACGCGGCAATTACCCGGCACCTGGAGTCGAACAAATTCAAGGCGACTTGGGCGATGCGACCGCGATCGGCCGGGCGGTCGCCGGGTGTGATGTCGTTTTCCACGTCGCGGCCAAGGCGGGCGTCTGGGGTCGCTGGCGGGAGTACTATGCGGCCAATGTAACCGGGACGGAGAACGTGATCGCCGCCTGTCGGTCGAACGGCGTGACGCGGCTCGTGTTCACGAGTTCGCCGAGCGTGACGTTCGCGGGCGTCGATCAGAATGGCGTCAACGAATCGGAACCGTATCCGAAGAAGTTCCTGGCCCACTACCCGCACTCGAAGGCCCTCGCGGAACAGGCGGTACTCGTGGCGAACGGGCCAACGCTCGCGACCGTGGCGCTGCGGCCACACCTGATCTGGGGACCGGGCGACCCGCATTTGATCCCCCGACTCGTTGCTCGCGCCCGGGCCGGGCGTCTCAGGCGAATCGGCAACGAATCGAAACTCGTTGATACGATCCACGTCGAGAACGCGGCCGATGCCCACTTGCTCGCGGCCGACCGGCTCGACATCGGTTCGCCAGTCGCGGGAAAAGTGTACTTCCTGTCGCAGGGCGAACCGCAACCGTTGTGGGACTTCGTGAACGCGATCTTGAAGTCGGAAGGGCTGCCGCCCGTTGTGAAAAGTGTTTCGGCGCGACTTGCCTACACCGGGGGTCACCTCTTGGAGAGGCTCTGGCGAATCTTGCCGCTGCGTGGCGAGCCGCCGATGACTCGCTTCGTGGCGAAGCAACTCGCGACGGCCCACTGGTTCGATTTGTCAGCGGCGCGGCGCGATCTCGACTATGCGCCGATCATATCGACGGCGGACGGGCTCGCGTCGCTCGGAGTCAAAACTTGAGGGCGGCCCGTGAAGGCCGCCCTACGTTCGTGAACTACCAACCCCAGCGATAGCGCGGGCGGTTGGAATAGTAGAAACTCGAACTTGGCGTGCCGTAATAGAAGGAGGTGGTCGTTGGGGCGTAGTAAGGCTGAGCGTAACCGAACGGTTGGCCG
>JANLUE010000330.1:0-3399 GCA_031363325.1 Gemmataceae bacterium | reverse complement strand
AATACGTTCGAATTCGCCGTACGACTCCGAGCGCGGTTTGCGCGGGATACATTCCAACTCGGGATAAAACTCCGTACTTGCTTCGGGAAATTTTGGGACGCGCTCGGCTAGCGCCTCGCGGCTAACGAGTCCGAGACTCCACGGCAAACACGCGGCCAACACCACGAACTCGAACGTTAAACTCTCGACCCACGGATACGGCTTGCCGTTCGCTTTCGGTGCGAATCGTTGTGCCGCTTCGCGGCCCACAGTATCCACCAAGATTTCCCAGCCCACGCTGTGGGCGACGCTCAGGGCCCAGGCCGCACACAGGCCGAACGCGACTAGGGCGCCGAGCAGATGCTCTTTCGCGAACAGCCAGCGCCAACGGCCGCGGCAAAGCAGGAACGGGCCGACCGTCAGGTAGAAGAACGCCGGGGCGGTCCATTTCGTCAGGAACCCACCGGCCACGCAGGCCAGAGCGCCGGCCCACCAACCGTACGCCGTTCGGCCCGATTCCTTCGCCTCGTAGCCGAGCAGAAATTGGAACAGCGCGGCCGACACCCAGGCAAGCTGCAACATGTCGATCTCGGCGCTCGGGGCCTTGTCGAGCCAGAGCATTGAGACGGGCAAGAGCAGCGCGATCACGAACGCCCGGCGATCGCCGAGAAATCGGCGAAATGTCCCATAAGCGAACAGCAATGTGATCGTCGCCGCGAGTGCTGAAGGGATGCGGGCCGATGTTTCCGTGACCCGACCGAACGGCAAACTGCAAGCGCCGATGGCCGCGTAGGTGCCCGGCGGTTTCGTCAGGAACGGCTCGCCATACAGCGTTGGCACGAGCCAGTGACCGTCGAGGGCCGACTGGCCGATGATCGCGCGCAGGGCTTCGGTCCGATAGAGGGGGCCGGACAGGCCGTAGCAGAACAGGAAGCCGCCCCAGGCGGCGAGCGCGATCCATCGCGACATAACGAATCCATTCGTGGACGATCACACGGGAACGTACTCGACGCCAAAGGTCTCGGCGACGGCCGCGTTCGTCACCCGGCCCGCCCGAATATTCACGCCAGCGGCCAGGCCCGGGTTGTCCCGGCACGCCTTGTCCACGCCCTTATTCGCCAGTTGCAGAACGTATGGCAATGTCACGTTCGTTAGTGCGTAGGTACTCGTTCGGCCGACGGCACCCGGCATGTTCGTCACGCAGTAATGAACCACATCATCAACGATGTAAGTCGGATTTGCGTGCGTCGTCGGCCGGGACGTTTCGATGCAACCCCCCTGGTCGATCGCCACATCAATGATCACGGCTCGTGGCGGCATCTTCGCCAGATCCTCGCGGCGCACAAGCATCGGTGTCCGGGCGCCGGGAATCAAGACGGCGCCGATCACGAGGTCCGCGCGCGAAATGCACTCGAGGATCGTGTGGCGATCGCTGAACAGCGTCGTCACGTTGGGCTGCATTACATCGTCGAGATAGCGCAGTCGATCGAGGTTGATGTCGAGGATAAATACGTTGGCCCCGAGGCCGGCCGCGACCTTGGCAGCGTTCGCGCCAACCACTCCGCCGCCAAGAACCACGACGGTTGCCGGCGCGACGCCGGGTACGCCGGAAAGCAGAATCCCCCGACCCTGTTGCGGTCGTTCGAGATACTTGGCGCCTTCCTGCAAGCTCATGCGACCGGCCACTTCGCTCATCGGCGTTAGTAGCGGCAGGCCGCCCTTCTGATCCTTGATTGTCTCGTAGGCGACGGCCGTGATCCCGGCCGACATGACCGCACGCGTCAAGCGTTCGTCGGCCGCGAAGTGGAAGTACGTAAACACCGTCTGCCCGGCCCGCATGAGCGGCCACTCGTCGGGCATCGGTTCCTTCACCTTGACAATCATGTCGGCTTGCGACCAGATGTCGGCCGCGTCGGCCACGATCTCGGCCCCGCTGACCGCGTATCGATCGTCGGGGATGCCGCTTCCGAGTCCGGCCCCTGCCTGCACGAGCACGCGATGTCCCGCCCGCCGCAACTCCTCAGCCCCGACCGGGATCAGAGACACGCGGTACTCGTCCGACTTCACTTCCCGCGGCACGCCGACAATCATGCGAAACCTCGAACGCTCTGGGCGGTGCTATTGTGCAAATGGCCGGGGGAACGAATCAAGGGCAAAGTGCACGTGCAACGGATCGATCCGTAACTTGTGCCCGTTTGCGGAAAATCCTTCCCCCGGGCCCGTCCAACCGGGTAACATCATCCACAGACCCGCCGTACTCTCTTTTCGGAGCCGTTCACGATGGACACCACTTCGCGCCCCTGCCCGGAATGCAACCTCGATCGCCGCGACTTGTTCAAGACCCTCGCCATTGGCGGGGCGGCGCTGGCGGCCGGCGGAACCCTGCTCCAATCCAGCCGAGCTTTCGCCGAACGCGGGCCGATGCCGCGGATCGTGAACGTCGTGGCGGAGGATCAGGTCAAGGAACTGTTCGCCGGCCTGTCCGATGACCAGAAGAAAATCGTCGTCAAGCCCTGGAACAACCCGGCCCGCCGGTCGGTCAATCCGAACAAGGCGCTCGACAAAACGATCGGGACCGTTTACTCGAAGACGCAGCAGGAACTGATCGAACGGATCGTCAAGGCGATCTCCGGCGGCGAGTCGGGCTGGAACCAGATCACGCGCGCGGGCACGTGGGACGCGAGCAAGACGTTCGACGCCTGTGGGGCCGACATCTTCGGCGACCCGGCGACGGGCAAGTTCGCGTTCCTGTTCACGGGCCATCACCTCACGGTCCGGTGCGACGGCGATAGTGAAGAAGGCTTCGCGTTCGGCGGGCCGATCTATTACGGCCACACGCCAAACCCGTACGGCGACAAGAACGTCTTCAAGCATCACACCACGGCCGTCATGAAGCTTTACGACGCCCTCGACCCCAAGCAGCAGGCCAAGGCCAAAGCGAAGCTCGGCGATCACGCGAAACAGGAAGGGGCGGTTTCGCTCGACGAGCTCGGCCGCCTGAAAGAGCGGCCCGGCATTCAATACGCCGACCTGTCGAGCGATCAGAAGACACTCGTCAGTGAAGTAATGAAGGCGATCCTCTCGCCGTTCCGTCCGCAAGACGGCGACGAAGTGCTCGCCATCTTGAAGAAGTCTGGCACGATGGAGAAGGTTCACTTCGCCTTCTACGACGAGGAATACGAAGCGACTTCGACGAGCGAGAAGAAGCCGTGGAGCTTCTGGCGCCTGCTCGGCCCGGGCGTCGTGTGGAACTTCCGCGTTCTCCCGCACGTACACACGTTCGTGAACATCAAAGCGGCTTAGAGCGCACTTCAGGTAGATGTAGAGGGCGACCCCGGCCTCGAAGCCATCGGCCGGGGCTAACTGCGTGACGCCGAAGCGGCTCCCCGATCCCGACTCAAGTTTAAGATCGCGAAGCGG
>JANLUE010000324.1:0-1454 GCA_031363325.1 Gemmataceae bacterium | reverse complement strand
GGCTGATAGTCGTGAACGCGACGAAGGACGCCCGGCAGTTCTCCGTGGACGAAGCGAAGAAATCGCTGGCGCTCGCGGGGCCGGTGTTCAAGCTGCACGACAAGCCGACGCACCTGAAGCACGCGATCTTCGAGGGGCCGCACGATTACAGCAAGGCGATGCGCGAGGCGATGTACGGCTGGATGACGTTGCTCCTGAAGGGCCAGGGCACCGGCGAGCCGATCCCCGAACCGGCCCACGTGCTCGACAAGCCCGAGGATCTCGCCTGCTTCCCGACGATCACCGACCGACCCAAGGGGTTCCTGACGCCGCCGTTGTTCGCCGGGCTCGTCGGTCGCGAGCTGGTCGCCAAGGCCGACAAGTTCGCGCCCGATCATCCCGAGATGTGGGAAGCGAGCGCCAACAATCTGCGGGCCGACCTGAAGGCCGTTCTTGGACTGGCGTCCGACTGGAAGGGCGTCCGCCTAACGATCGCTGGGGTCGGCAGTAAGAATGGTGCTGTGACCAACGAATCGTTCGTCGTCGAAGTCGAACGCGGCAGCGGCGTTGTCGGCCTAAAGGCGAAGGACGGGGCCGCGAAGGCAAAGCCGGTTCCGATCGTCGAAGTCGGCATTCCGGGCGATCGCCTGGACGGGCGACGACTGCCGTTCGTCGGCATGGGCTACGAGACCTATCGCGTCCAGCCGCGTGGAACGGGCAAGAATCAGCCGAAGTCCGGGGCGATCGCGGGCGCACCCGACCACACGCCGGCCGAGCACGGAATCTGGATCGGCCGGCCCCTCCTGGGGCAATGGACGACCGACGTTCGCGCCACGCTAGCGACCGCCAACGCCGGCAAGCCGTGCATGCTGGTCGGCACCGGGTCGGCCGCACTCGTCGCACTCACGTCGGGCGGCCTAACACCGAAGCTGGTCGACGCCACGATCCTCGTCGAGCCGATGGTCAGCTTCGTGACCGATGCCCCGTACGCGGCGGGCACGCACATGGGGTTGCTCGCCCCGGGCATCCTCAAGGTCGGCGACGTGGCCCATTTGGCTGGCCTGATCGCGCCGCGTCGATTGATCATCGCGGGCGGCATTTCGCCGCAGGGCAAGAAGCTGACGCAGAAGGAACTCGAAGAGGCGTTCCGATTCACGATCGGCGTGTACAAGGCGATGCGCGCGGCCGACGAGTTGACGATCGTCGCCGATCCCGATTGGGCGAAGATTGAGATCTGATCCCAAGTCAGATCGCCTCGAGGCCATGACGCTCCATCAATTCGACATCGCGCATCAAATCGGTCGGCCCTTCGGCGACGATTCGGCCCGCGTCCATGACGATGACGCGCGAACACGTGTCGCGGATCAGGGCCAGGTCATGCGCGGCGAGGAGCTTGGTGCCGGGGAGTTGGTTCACCTATCTGATCATTTCGCGTCGGCCACGTGGGTCGAGAAACATCGACGGTTCGTCGAGCA
>JANLUE010000257.1:0-7363 GCA_031363325.1 Gemmataceae bacterium | reverse complement strand
CGTTGGCTCCTGCCGGCCTCCGGCGCTTTGCTATTCGTGGCGATTGTCATCCAAATTTGGCGGTCTCGTGCTTCGCGCCGCAACCAATAAGGGCCAACCATGCGAATTCGCACGGCGATCGGGCTGACGACGTTTACGATCGGATTGGTCGGCTTCGCTCTCGCATGGGATTCGCGGCCGGAGGGTCGGCCAGACCAACATCCGAGAATCGAGGTCATCGACACAGTCCAATTGGGGTCTCAAGAACTGAACCGGATCGTGACCGCGCCTCTATCGCTACGCAATTCGGGCGGAGCTGAACTCGTCATTTCCGACATCACCACCAACTGCGGCTGCGCGGGTTTGGAAGTTCAGATCGACAATGAGTTTCACGCGATTCGAGGGATGACGTTGCGACCGGGTGAATCTCAGGATGCCGTGCTGCGAGTGCGAGTGAGCGGCCCACCCGGCGAACGACATGTTGTCCCCTTACGTTTTCGAACGAACGATCCTGAGCGGACTGAAGTCACGGTGGAGTTCGTCGTCGATCGAGTGATTGGGGGCCTCAGGACGGACCCGGCCGCGATCATGTTCGGTGCCGTCGAAGCGTCCCGGTCCCATGTCCGCACTGTGCCGCTTCTCGACGATTCAATAGTGGCGCGGCGAGTCACCCGGGTTTTGAGCGCGGAACCAGATCGCCTCACGGTATCGTACGTCGCGGCCCCCCGTAGTGCCGATGCGAATTACGGAGCGAAAGTGGTCGGACAGCTATCGGTTACGATCGCGGCGAATTCGCCGGGCAACATCAACTCCGAAGTTCTGGTTTTTACGGCCGAGGACGGAGAGCGCGGGTCGCGAATTCCCGTTCATGCGCAATTGCTTGGGCCCGTCGAATTCACGCCGAGCCGAGCGATTCTGCCGAGATCGTCGAGCCGAGATCGGCAGGCCGACGCCCGGTCGATTCAAGCTCCGTGTCGTCGCGATCGACGGAAGCGAGCATTGGTCGCTCGAAATTCCCATCGACATTCGGGAGCCGAAATCATGACTCGTTGTGGACGGCGAGCGTTCTCGCTAATCGAGACACTGCTCGTGATCGGCATCGTTGGAGTCCTTTTGGGCCTTCTGCTACCCGGCGTCCAGAGCAGTCGCGATTCGGCCCGGCGCGTCGCCTGCTCAAGCCACCTTCGCCAATTGGGGATGGCGGCCCAGAACTACGAGTCGGTCCACGGTCACTTGCCGCCAGGACCCTATTTTGATCGCCGTTCGCCAGATTCGCTGCTGAGTTGGTTTGCGAAGTTGTTGCCATACTTTGATCAGGATGGGCTTTATCGTGAATCACTCCAGGCCTGCCGCACCGAACCGAACGCGACCCTGAGCCCGCCACATCGCGGAATGACCACCTCAATCCCGATATTGACTTGCCCCGCCGACGGTCGCCTTGGAGAGCCGCAGATCAGCTCGAACGGGGTCAGGGCCGCATTCACCGACTACGTAGGCCTAAGCGTGGTGGCCCCGTCGGACCGAGGCCGGATCGGACTGCCGTGTGCCTTTCACGACGTGCCCGGCCTGCGGACCAGTGACGTTCGCGACGGTTCGAGCACGACGATCTTGTTGGCCGAACGGCCGCCACCGGCCAATTTCTCCGCAGGATGGTGGTATCCGAACTTGCGCTTCCAGGACTACGTCGGGCCAAACATTGCCATGACAATTGGATCCGATTTCGGCTACTTCAATCCGACGGACTGCGCGAGTGGTGATTGGACATTCAGTCCTGGAAGACTCGACAATCCTTGCGACAGAAACCACTTGTGGAGCCTTCATCGGGGCGGAGCGAACTTTTGCTTCATGGACGGTTCCGTTCGATTTCTGTCGTATTCCGCGCGTGAACTCGTCGTGGCGCTGGCCACGATCAATGGCGGCGAAGTCGTGGAGTTGCCTTAAAGCGCGCGGATCGAAAGTATAACAGATATCGAAGCAGAACGTACTGGGCACTGAAATTTGTCGTGTTCGACGCGGCCGGCAACGTGCGGCAGGAAGAGATGTTCCCGCACTCGGTGCGCGGGCGAAGGTAAGTCAACGGAGTCGGGGCCGGCCCGAAGGCCGACCCCGATCGCGTCAACGTATGTCGATCGATTTATTCCAGGGCCTTGGGCGGAGTCTTTTGATTGCCCTTCGGGCCGGCCGGCGGTGCGGGCGGAGCTGAACCGCTACTGCCGCCGCTCGATTTCTTGTCATCGCACCCGAGCGGGCTGAGCAAGAAACCGGCCAGGAGCAGGGCCGAACAAAGTCTCTTCATTTGTGGTTCTCGAAGTGAGTCAAGGGGAAAGAAAAACGGCGCGGGGCAAGCCCCGCGCCGTCGAGTGGACTCAAACCGCGATCAGTTGCCGATCACGCTGAAGTCGATGACTTCGCCGTCGTTGCGCCCGGCGACTCGTTGCAGGACGTACCAATCGGACGCACCAGCGACCGTGGCGATGCCCTTCTTGACGCTGCGGACCGAGCCATCGCCGTAGCCGAACTGGATCACGCCGGCGTGCTTGCTGCCGAACGTGTACCATTGGGCTGGGCTCGGGAGGCCCCAGTAGGTCGGAAGGGCACCGGAGCCCATCCAGGTCAGGGTGTAATCGCGTGGGCCGACTTCGACGCCACCGAGGCATTCGCCGAACATGAACGTGTTCGACGTTCCATCGGTGATGTCCGTCAATCGGACCTTCGAGTTGATGAAGAACACGCCGCCGTACGAGTAATCTTCGCCGAACTGACCGGCGCAACCGACGTAGTTGCTCTTGCCCGCGTTCGAGGCGTTACCGCCGTTTGCGTTGTAGTACCCGTACAGCGTCGAGCCGCTGATCGACAGACCGATGAACACGCCGTAAAGTTGCGTTTCATTCGAGTCCGAAGGGCAGAGGAACGTGCTGATCTTGGTGCGGCCAGCGGTCACGGTCGGAGCGTCGGTCCCGAGCGCGATCGAACCCCACCACGTGCCCGTGTAGCCTTCTTTGAGCATGTTCGGATCGATCATGCGGTAGACGTTGTCTTGTTCGACGTACGGCAGGAGCTGGGCCAAGGGGCCGAGCAGCGAGCCGAGCCGCGGGCCGGCCAAGTTGGCGCGGAGGCCCGGGGGCATGACCTGGAAGGCGCTTTCGTAGTTATGGCACGCCAGCGAAATCTGCTTGAGATTGTTGCTGCACTTCATGCGATTGGCGGCTTCGCGAATCTTCTGGACGGCTGGCAGGAGCAGGCCGATCAAAATCGCGATGATCGCGATCACGACCAGGAGCTCGATCAGCGTGAAGCCGGCCCGTTTGGCCGATTTCACCTTTCGGAACGTTCCGAACATGGTTGGTCTCCCTTCACCGAGGACACGAAGAAATACAGAAAAATCAGCGCTCCAACAGAGCGTCTGTGAGAGCCAAGTCGTGGAGGAAAGAACGAACCGCCGAGTGGAGAGTGTCCGGCGGAGAAACGCGGTGCGAGAGAAAGCGAGTCGGCCAGAATCGCGGTATGAGCGAATTCTCATCTCACCTAACACCCATTTTTAAGCAGTCCCTCATGAAAATGCAACAACTATTTTTCACGCGACGTTCATAAATCCGTCGAGACCGGCCCGTGTCGTCACTCGTCGAATTTTTGCAAATCGTTTTTGCATAACGGCTTACGAATTGTAACTGGGTCGAAACTTGTGGCCGAGAATGGGGTTGAACTGGCCCCAAAAAAATGAAGGGAATCGAACCCTCCCGGCCACGGACACCAGATTTCGCAATTATGAGAACAGTGCTTCCGTGTACCCGTCCGGGTCGAATACCTCGAGGTCTTCGATTCCCTCGCCGACCCCGACGAACTTCACGGGCAGACCGACCTTCTGCTTGATCGCGAAGATCGCGCCCCCCTTCGCGGTCCCGTCGAGCTTGGTCAAAATCAGCCCCGTGCACTTCACCGATTTGGAGAACATCTCGGCTTGCGCGACCGCGTTCTGGCCGGTCGTCGCGTCCAAAACCATCAGGGTTTCATGGGGTGCGCCGACAATTTGCCGGGTCACGACCTTGTGAATCTTCTCCAGTTCGCGCATGAGATGCGACTGCGTGTGGAGCCGGCCGGCCGTGTCGACGATCAGCACGTCGAAGTCGCGGGCCTTGGCCTTCTCGCAAGCGTCGTGGGCCACGCTCGCCGGGTCGCTGCCCTGGGCGTTCTTGACGATCTCGCAACCGATCCGCTGGCACCAGATGGTGAGTTGTTCAACGGCAGCTGCGCGAAACGTGTCACAGGCGGCGACCAGGACTTTCTTGCCGTCCAGTTTCAGTCGATTCGCAAGCTTGGCGATGGAAGTCGTTTTGCCTGAACCATTTACGCCAACAATCATGACGACCGTCGGGCCGCTCGGAGCGTACACGAGCCCCGCAGCTGGGTCCGAAAGCAACGCGCGCAACTCCTGCTTCACGAAGGACTTCACGTCCTCGGTTACTTCCTTGTCCTGATATCCCTGTCGGACTCGATCGACGATCACCCCGACCGCGTGCCCGCCAACGTCCGCCAGATAGAGCTGTTGCTCAAGCTTGTCCAGAAACGCCTTGTCGACCTTGCCCCGGCCGCGAAACAGATCGACGACTCCCGAGAACACGTCTCGGGTCTTGGCGAGGCTCTTCTTGATCTTGGTGAGGAACGATCCAAGCATAAAACTTCCGCCAAAAGTCCGGGCCTGTTTTCTTACCAGTTTGGTTGAAGGTTGTAGGCCCAATTTTGGGCGACCCAAAGGCCGTTTCCGATCCCGCGGTAAGAACCCATTGCACCTGCTGCGGCGAGTCGCCAAAAAACTGAAGATTGACATGAGCCAAATCATCTTGGTCGATCCGAACATTGGCGTGTTGTGAGAATTCTCCGTGCCGAGGCACTATCCCGTCAGTATCCCGAAAAACGTCGAGCATCACGATCAAAACTCGCTTGGCTATGTCGATCCGGCTCGCTCTGACACGATTGAAATTGATCGCTTGATCGAACGTCCGGTGTGCGTTACGCTCATTTGAGGAGGCATGGCCATGCGCAACGGCAAACCGAAACCGAAATCCGACGGCGAATATTTCGTCGACACGCTTCCACCAGTCGACGAGGCTTGGCGACGTGATTGCGACTTCGCTCGCTGGGGCCTCGAAGACGGTGCGTTCGCCAAGTACAGCCCGGATGTCGTCGCCATCTTCGACCAAAAGATTGTGGGTCGCGGGAAGAACCCACTGCACCTGCAACGCCGTGTGGCGAAAAAGCTCAGAGTCCATGTGAGTCGAATCATCCTCGTCGATCCGAACATTGGCGTCTTTTGAGGAAGCCTCGTGCCCCGGCTCTATCCAGAACCGATTCCTACCAACGTTGAGCACGCAGACCCGAACACGTTCGGCTTCATCGATCCAAGTCGCTCGGGCGTTCAGATCTGGGACGCCATTCGAATTCGGATCGACTTGGTCGTTGGCCGACGTGTGCCGAATCTGTCGAATAAAGCCACGGTCGTTCGAGCGATACTCGACACTGGAGCACCTCTAACACTTTTTCCCGAGACGGTTTGGACCAGATTTCCGCAGGCGCAGATTGAGTTTGGTCAGTCCGCCAGACCAATTCGATTCTCGGTTGCGGGAATTGTCTGCGCTTTTCGCCTCGGCTGGATCTGGCTGGGGGTTCAGGATGACGAACGACCTGTTGGCCGACTGCCGCCGCAAAAAGTTCTCGCACAATTTGCGGAAGACGGAGGCCGACTCCGGTCCCAAGCTCTTGTCGGTCTGTCGCATAGCGTCCTGACGGGTCGCCGACTCGTTCGTGAAACGACGCTGGAGCCCGACGAGCATGAACCGGCGGACGCGGCTCGACGACGCCGGACCTTTGGCCAAATCTGGCGGCTCACCGCGATCTGATTCGACGATTCGACGCCTATCATCATCTTTGGCATCGGCCAGGCGCAAGACTCGATGTTCATCTTGAGCCTGCGGGCGATCGTTCGCTCGGCGCGAACAACCCGAATGTCCGAGCTTTTTCGACGGATTCACACCATTCGGCGATAGCGATTCATGGATGTCATCACGTTTGGCGAAGCGATGATCCGCCTGACGCCGGCCAACTTTCGCCGGCTCGAGCAGGCGTACGCCCTTGATGTCGAGATTGGCGGGGCCGAGTTGAACACGGCCGTTGGCTTGGCGCGGCTCGGTCGATCGGTCGGCTGGGTCTCGCGCCTCACGGACAATCCGCTCGGCCGACTCATCGCGAATCGGGCTCGCGAAACCGGTGTGAACGTCGAGTCGATTGTGTTCACGGAGTCCGATCGCGTCGGCGTGTACTTCCTGGAGCTGGGAGCCGCCCCGCGGGCGAGCGGCATCGTCTACGACCGGGCCGATTCGGCGATGGCCAAGGTCGCGCCGGGAATGTTCGATTGGTCGAAGTCGCTCGCGAGTGCGAGGTGCTTCTACGTGACGGGCATCACGGCCGCGCTCAGCCCAACGAGTGCGGACGCCACGCTGGAAGCGTTGCGAATCGCCCGGTCGAAGGGATTACTGACCGCCCTCGACTCGAACTATCGCGCCAAACTGTGGACGGTCGAAGCGGCGCGGGAGTGGCTGAATCAGGCAATCGAGTATGTCGATGTGTTGATTTCCAACCCCGAGGATGTCGAACGGTTCTTTGGCGTGTCGGCCACCGAACCGGAAGCGGCCGCCAAGGACGCGGCGAGTCGATTCAATCTGAAGGCCGTCGCCTTGACGTTGCGGCAGACCCCCTCGGTCTGGCGGAACACGGTGTCGGCCGTGGGCTATGCGAAGGGCCGCCTCTGCCAATCGAAAACGTTCGAAGTGGAAATCGTCGATCGCCTGGGGTCGGGGGACGCCTTCGCCGCCGGGTTGTTGCACGGACTGCTCGATGGCGATCTCGAAACGGGCCTGGACTACGGCATTGCGATGAGCGCCCTCAAGCACACGGTCCCGGGCGATTTCCCCTGGGTGACGAAAGCGGAAGTCGAAGCCCTGATGCGCGGCGGCGGGCTGCGGATCAGCCGCTGAATCGCGTACAATGAGTCGACGAGGTTCTCATGACGGCTCTGCTTCAGAAACCGTACCCCAGTACCGACGAACGGACCGTCTGGATCCCGCGGCCAGCCGCCGGATCGCTGGCCGGTTTCCGGTCGTGGTATGCACGCGACGACTTTCCCGAAGATGGCCGAATCTGTTACCTCGGCGGTGAGATATTCATCGACATGGGACACGAACGCATCTCCTCCCACGTGGCGCTCAAGGGCGACCTCACGATGGCCCTGGTCGAATTGGCCCGGCAACTCGATGTGGGCCGATTCCTGACCGATGGCTGCCGCATCGTCAACGAAGACGCGGAGTTGTCGAGCGAGCCGGATGGCGTGTAC
>JANLUE010000228.1:0-3494 GCA_031363325.1 Gemmataceae bacterium | reverse complement strand
GCGATCGTCTTGCCATCGGGACTGAATACCGGTGTGAGGGCGCCTTCCACATCGGAATCGAACGTGCGAACGGACTTGCCAGTCGCCAGATCCCACATCGTTGCCGCGGTTCCATAGCCGCCGGTCACCAGGTGTCGGCCGTCCGGGCTGAAGCCGATGCCCGCCTGACTCTTGCCCACTTCGATTGAGAGCGACTTCTTGGATTTGAGTTCGACGACGGTGACCTGGAACGCGTTTTCGGAGTAGGCGAAGCGTTGGCCGTCCAGGCTGAAGGCGAAGTGAACGGCGGATCGTTCGGCCGCCAGTCGGTCGAGTGACTTGAACGTGCGGGCATCCAGGATTTCAATCGACGACTCCCACGGCATGACGGCCAAGTGCCCGGTCGTCGGCATCCATTCGATTCGAAAGGCGTCGCGGTCGATGCTGGCGACTTCGCGGAGTTGGGCCACGTTGGCCGGCGTGATTGGATTCCCCGGTTTGTCCTTCAGCGGTGTGGCGAACGACGAGCCAGCCAGCAGGCCGACGAAGAGCAAGAGTCGAATCATGGCGCACCTCGCGAGGCGATTCGGTCCATTGTAATCGAAGCGCGGCCCGTGGATTGTCACGCCCAGTCCAATTCCTTCGCATTGAACACCGGTCCCTCGACGCACACGCGTTTGTAGTCCCAGCCGGCTGGCGTTTGGACTTTCGTCACGCAACTGAAGCACGCGCCGAAGCCGCAGGCCATCGGCGTCTCGAGCGAGACGTGGCACTCGACGCCCCATTCGGCCGTGAGCTTCGCCAAGGCGTGCAACATCGGTTCCGGGCCGCAACCGACGATCGGGCCCCGAAGGCGGTCTTTCGCCAGCAGTTCCGTGACGAAGCCGCGCTGGCCGACCGAACCATCGTCGCTCGCCAAATGGACCGGACAGCCGGCCGACTCGAAGTCCGCGACGCCGGCCGCCAAAGACTTGTTTCGCACGCCGTAGTACAGAGCCACTCGCTGGACGCGCCGGCGGGCGGGTCGTCCGCCGTAGCCCCGCTCGCCGAGCAAGTCGCGGGCATAAGCCAGGAACGGTGTCTGGCCGATGCCGCCGGCGACGAACGTCACTTGCTCGACATCGTCAAATTCCGGGAAGCCGTTACCGAGTGGCCCCCATACCTCAACGGGCTCGCCTGCGTTGATCTGTGCGAGCAGACCCGTCATCTTGCCCACGACGAGGTAGACCACGTCGAGCCCGATCGCCTCGCCCTGTTCGAGGACGGTGTCGTACAGCGCGAACGGACGACCGAGCAGTGGGTCGGTCGTGCCCGGCAGGCGGACCATCAGGAACTGGCCGGGCCGAATGGCTGCGGCAATCTCCGGGCAGCGCAGGCGAATGCGAAAGGTTCGCTCGGCGATCGGTACGTTCTCGATGACCGTGGCGGATCGCTGGAGCATCATACGGGTGCGGCTGGCTTGGCCGGCTTGCGGGACACGCTGAGTCGCAGCGCTTCGATCTCGGCGAGCGACAACTTGCGCGACTTCCCCTTGGGCAAGCGGTCGAGTCGCACGGGGCCGATGCCGACGCGCCGAAGCCGCATCACCTTGTGCCGAAGCTTGGCGAGCATTCGCCGAACCTCGCGGTTCTTCCCCTCGGCCAACACGATCTTCAGCCAGGTGCTATCCCCCTGGCGTTTGAAGCGACGCACGTATTTGGCTTTCACGCGACCATCGCTGAGCCAGACGCCGGTCAGCAATTGCCGCAGATCCTCCGGTGCCGGCGAGCCGGCCACCTGGACCTCGTAGGTCTTTTCGACGCCGAAGCGCGGGTGCATCAACTGCTGGGCGAGGTCGCCGTCGTTCGTCAACAGAAGCAGGCCTTCGCTGTCCTCGTCGAGCCGGCCCACGGTATAGACGCGTTGATCGACGTGCGGCACGAGATCGAGTGCGAGCGGCCGGCCGGCCGGGTCGTGGTTCGTGCACAGGTAGCCCGGCGGCTTGTGGACCGCCCAGTAAACGTGCTTCTCAGCCCGGACCGGGTGATCGTCGACGGCCACCTGATCGGCGTCCGGGTTCACCTTCGACCCGAGATCGCGGACCGGTTCGCCGTTGAGTTTGACCCGGCCGGCGGCGATCAGATCGTCGCAATGTCGGCGCGAGCCGACTCCGGCGTGCGCGAGGAACTTGTTCAAGCGGAGCATGGAGGAATTGTACGGGAGAGGATTTGCTCCATCCGAAAGTTGAAGAACGACTCCCCACGACAATCGACTTCCTGAGGTGCGCTCACGGTGAAACCGAGCCGACGCGCGCCCCGAGAACAATCGTTGAAATGAACGGCCCGAAGTCGTTCGAGTACGTCCGGCGGCAGTCGCGAGAGAACGACGCGGACATCGTCTTCCGTGATCCGATGGACGCGATCGCCGCCGGGCGGCGAAACGGAGTATCGGACAAAATCGCTCATGGCCGATGGATGTCGCACGCGCGACAAAGGTTCACCCCCAATCGCCGATTCGCGATGGCACTCGTGCGGAAGCACCAGTCTGAGTACTGAGTACTCGATGCTACTTTCTGACCCCTTGGCTTTCGCCCAGGCCATGCCAACTTGACGCAATTGCCCACAATAGGTATTGTCCCCCGTCGCAGGCCGCGCAGTCCCGGAGTTCGCATCGCCATGGCAGGAAGCCCAGCCGCCGGACAGTTCGAGTACCTCCACCGGATCTGGGCGTTCCGCTATTTCTGGTACTCCCTCGTTCGCCACGACCTGAACAACCGCTACAAGCGGTCGTTCATCGGCATCGGCTGGTCGTTGCTCAAGCCGATCTCGATGACCGTGATCTTCTGCCTCGTGTTCGGCAAACTGTTCGATGTCAAACTCGACGAATACGCCCCGTACGTGCTGATCGGCATGACGGTCTGGCAGTTCTTGACCGAGGCGCTCCTCCAGGGCAGCCAGTGCATGGCGCTCGCGAGCCCGTACATCCGGCAACAGAAAGTTCCGCTCGCGATCTTTCCCTTGCGCACGGTCATGGGGTCCGGGTTCCACACGCTGATTGCAATTGGTGTCGCACTGATCGTGACGTTGATCTTCCGCGGGCGGCTCGACCCGATCGGCCTTCTGAATCTGATCCCGGCGTTCGTCATCTTGTTTCTGCTCGGCTGGTGCCTGGCGATCATCGCCGGCGTGGTTTACACGCACTTCCCGGACACGAAGCAGATCCTCGAAGTGGTGTTGCAGATTCTCTTCTACATGACGCCGATCCTGATCCCAGCGTCCGCGTTCCAGGGTCGGGGCCGCATGTTGCTCGTGCTCGAATGGAACCCGATCACGTCGCTGCTCGCCCTGATCCGCGAGCCGATCATTCACGGGCTGCCGCCGGAATGGCGTCACGTCGGGGTGAGCCTCGGTTGCTTGTCGATCGCGGCGGCGCTCGCCATCGTGCTCCTGCGCCGGCTCGAACGCACCATGATTTTCTGGATCTGAATTATGGCGATCATCCGCTTCAGCCACGTCGATCTCGAGTATCCGATCCGG
>JANLUE010000221.1:0-6445 GCA_031363325.1 Gemmataceae bacterium | reverse complement strand
TCAAGTGCGCCTGCCCCTGGTGGTGCGCCTCGTGGAAGGCGAGCACCTTGAGCCATTCCTGATACGTCCACGGCGCCTGCTCATTCGGCTTCGTCTTCAAAGCGCTGTCGGGCAGGTTCTTCAGGTGGGCCAGCAATTCCTTGCGTTGCGTCTCCAGGTAGGTTTTGATCGCGTCGAGAGTTGGGATGTCCTCGTCCGGCGTGCTGCCGCCGGCGAAGCGCTTCACGTTGTCGGGAGAAGCGAGTTCGCCCGACTTCATGCGGACGTTGAGGTGTCGATCGTCGGTGGCCGCGAGGTGCATGAGCTGCCAGGCGAGATGCGCCCGACCGGGGCCCGGCCGAAACGCCAACGCACTCGCGGCGTCCGGCCGTTTGGCGATCGCTTCCAGGGTGTCGAGCGTGCGCTTGCGGTTGTACTCCATCATCGAACGCAGATCGGCGCGGTTCATGGCGGCTCCCAGTTGGTGATTCGCCTTAATGTATCGACCATCAACCGATCACTGACCACAGAGGACCCCAACGATCGAATGAACTCCTGAAATACGCGGATTTTGAATTGAATCGGAATCTCCCCGACAATCAGCGTGACCATCGGCTCTCGGTGTCCTCTGTGACTTTGGGGCGAATCAATTCGGTCATTTCAATCGTGGCCCGAGGCTCCACGCGTTCGACATCGCATAGGCGGCGTGGAGCACCACGAGGCCGGCGACCAGATAGAGCAGCCATCGCACCGTACGGACGAGGCTCGACGTCTTTTCTTCCATCACGGGCAGCGACGCGTTCACTTCGTTGAGGCCGGTCTCCATTTGTTCGAGGGCCGCTTCCTGTTGGCCGATGCGGCTTTCGAGTTGATCGGTGAACACGGGCAGGAGGTCGGCGAAGGCGCGGGCGAGTTGCGACGAACTGGCCATCGCCCGTTCGTAGTCGGCCCGATGGACGGCCGCGACGTCGAGTTGTCGCCGAGCGTCGTCGAGCACCTTGGCCGAATTCTTCAAGCCACCGGCGACCTTCGGCCACGCCTTCAACGAATCGTCGAGGGTCGTCTGCACGGTTCGAAGGCCGGTGGCGAGTTCGCGGAGTTTCTTGGTCTCGCGCAGAACTTGCACGAGCGTTCGGCCCAATTTGGGCAAGCTCTCGGCGAGCGTGGCCGTCTGTTCGGGCACCGACTTGAGCAACTTCTCCGTCTCGGCCTGCGACTTGAGCGCGACCGCCAACGACTCGCGGGTCTGGGCGACCGACTTGCGGCTTTCACTCAGGCCTTTGCGGAGTTCGGGCAAGCCCTTGTCGAGGATCACGAGTTCCTCGTTGGCGGCCTTCACGCCCTTGGTTGCCTTGCGCAAACCAGCCGCGACTTTGTCGCCGTCCGGCCAGAACGGCTTCGTCTCGATGTTCGGCTTCAAGCCGTTGAAGGTCACGATCGGGTACGAGAGCCCGCTCACCTTATCGACCTGGTCGGCCGTCGAACTCAGGGATGTTTCCATGCCGGCGAAGCCCTCCTTCATGGCTTCGATGCGCTCGACCTTGAGGAGTTCGTTGATCTTGTCGAGCCCCGCGTCGAAGTGGGCGAGTCCATCGTAGACGGCCCGCGCGGCCTTCAGGTCGGGGGGCGTTTGGCGAAGGAGGACCGCCAAGCGAGCCCCGTCTTTCTCGAGGGCGACCAGGGCTTTTTCCAGATCGGCGGCGGACTTCTCCGAAGCGTCGGCAACGGTGGCGTCGAGGAACGAAGCTGTCTGACCGAGGCCGGCGCTCACTTGCTTCATTCGCTCGGCATCGATCGTGTCGGCCCAGGCGGTCAGGCCCTTCGAGACTTCGCTCAACGACTTGGCGATGGCATCGACCGTGGTGAAGTCGATCTGTCGATCGACGGCCGAATCGGCGACGGTCCGCGTGTGTTGGCGCAGAAGCTCCGCCCGGCGGGCGAAATCTTGGCGACGCAGGTCGGCGACCTGATCCTTCATGACGCGGACCTGCGATTCCGTTCCGCTGGTGACCTTACGAACGCGCGCGAAATTGTCGGCGACGTCCCGATCGGTGGGAAGACGGAGTCCGATCAACAAGAGCGCGACGGCCACGAGAACTTCGACGATCCCGAGCCCGGCGACGAAGAGACGGCGCATCGACCCCTCCGATCCTTCATTCAGCTGGCACCAATGGAGAGATTATACCCGGTTGGCGTTTGGCCGATATGGCGAAAATCGCCTGGAAAACAGGGCGTCGGAATGGGGTGCGGCGAAAAACCCCGAAAAAATACGGATCGAGGAGCGTATTTCGTTGACAGATGTGCTCCGACTGCTTAACTTCGCTGTAGCGTTTTGGGGATTTACCCCTTAATTCCCTGAGGAGAATGGTAATGGCCAAGGCAGAAGGCAAGAAGAAGTCGGCCACGAAGTCGGAGATCTTCGAGGCGATGGCCAAGGAAACCGAAATGACGAAGGCGGACGTGAAGAAGTTCTTCGCCGCCCTCGAGGGACTGGTGACGAAGCACCTCGGGAAGAAAGGCCCGGGCGTGATCACGCTGCCCGGCATGGTCAAATTGACCGCGATCAAGAAGCCAGCCAGCAAGGGCGGCGAGAAGAAGCCGAACCCGTTCAAGCCGGGCGAGTTCATCATCACGAAGCCGAAGGCCGCCTCGGTCAAGGTCCGTGCCCGCGCTCTGAAGGCGTTCTCCGAAGCGCTGAAGTAATCCCGTGGGACAGGTTTCCAACCTGTCCGAATCGCAAAGTGCGTCGCGGGCGTACGAGACGCTTCGGGATTCGGACAGATTGGAAACCTGTCCCACCTGACTTGTGGGACAGGTTTCCAACCGGTTGAAAACCTGTCCGGAACCCCAAAGCGCGTCGTGGTCGTGGCGAATCGTTTCCGGACAGGTTGGAAACCTGTCCCACGACTCGATGGTTCTTGTGGGTCGCAACTGGCCGACGCCGAACGGTTCGCGGTCGCCTACCCGGAGGCGGTCGCGGTGCGGCCCGATCGGCCGCCAAAGTTTCTCACCAATCCGCAAGAGTGGAACGATGGCTCCGGCCGCGGTCGGCGCGACGATGTGTCGTTTCTGGTTGCCTTGCTCGATCGGCTGCAAGCGAATCGAATCTACCTGACGGGCTTCTCGAACGGGGCAGGCATGGCCTTTCGACTGGCCGCCGAGCATGCCGGCCGAATCGCCGCACTGGCTCCGGTTGCCGGCCACTGTTGGCTCGCCGAGCCTCGACCGTCGCGGACCGTGCCGACGTACTATTTGGTTGGCGATGCCGACCCGCTCGTGCCGATCGCCGGCGGCGAAGTCCGCACGCCCTGGGGTCGTGTCGAAACGAGGCCCCCGCTCGCGCAGACGTTGTCCCGGTGGGGCCGAGCCATCGATCGTGAGTGGGGTACTGCGGAGTTTCGCGTTGACGTGGTACTGGAACTCGGGCACCACTGGCCCGGCGGCGCGGGCCTGCTCGGCGAGCGCCTCGGCGGGCCGACCACTTCCAACGTAAATGCGACGCCGAAAATTTGGCGGTTCTTCAAGGGAGTCGAAGTGTAGTCCGTTGGCTCGTTGCTCGCGGCCATCCTTGATCGGCGAGTTGACATTCGATCGAGGGTCCGGGCCGATTCGCGACGCGGGCCTTGTTGTCGAACGCCCGCCCGGCGGCCTGGGCTTCTGGAACGGATCGCGGGCCGGTCAACGAAAAAAGCCGCCCAAATTTGGCGGCTTCTTCCTCTGGGTGATTCGATGTTACTTGGGGGGCAGGACGATGACCTTGTTGCGGAGGCGTCGGCCGGCGAGCGCCGGGCGGACCGTCTCCTGAGCCATCTGCTTGAGGTAGTACGAGGTCACAATTCCCGAGATCACGATCTCCGAATCACTTTCCAAAACCTCGAGCCGTCGTAGGTCGTTCACCGGGTTCTCGCGCAATAACGATGCCGCCGGTGCGGGCGCACTGTTGGGAAACGTCGCGGTCATGACACACACTCCGTGTCGAAGCTGGGTCCCATCCATGAGGGCGGAAAGCCCGGCCGGCTTTGTGGCCGACAGATTTGTCCCTGACAATGCTAAGCCCCAGTTCACGTTGACGCAACCATTTTCTTCGATCCCGCTCCGAATAATCCTTACTTCCTCAATAACTCCTCGGTGGGGCCCACAACGACATCGAATCGGATTTCGGGCGATTTCTTGGGCAAATCACGAACATTCGGCACACTTTACCAACGCCACGCGGTCCGTTCGTTGGCCTGTACAAAAACACAGAATATTGTCTCGCCTTGAAGCGCCGGACCGTCCACGCTAAATCACATCGGCCCGTCGCCGTGCCGAGGATCGCCGAATGGCCGACGCCCTGTTCCGTCGAATCACTCCCCGACCCGGGACGGCGCTCGGCCTATTGCTCGCCATCAATCTGTTCAACTACATCGATCGCCAGGTCCTCTCGGCCGTCCTGCCGATGCTCGAACTCGACGCGGACTTGTTTCACCCGGACGATCCGGACCTGCACACCAAGCTGGGGCTCTTAACAACCGCCTTTCTCGTCAGTTACATGTTGATCGCTCCCGTGTTCGGCCGGCTCGGCGATCGTTGGTCGCGCTGGGGCCTCGTCGGGCTCGGCGTGATCGTGTGGAGCCTGGCGAGCGGCGGGTCGGGGTTCGCCACCGGGTTTCTCGTATTGCTGGCGACGCGCTGTCTGGTCGGCGTCGGCGAGGCGGCCTACGGGCCGGTGGCCCCCGCGATGATCTCGGACCTGTTTCCGGAGCGGAGTCGCGGCAAGGCCATGTCCTGGTTCTACCTCGCCATCCCGGTCGGAAGCGCGCTCGGGTTCGTGATCGGCAGCCAGGTCGCGGGCACGAGCCTCGGCTGGCGCGGCGCGTTTCTGGTCGTCGTGATCCCGGGGCTGATCCTGGGAGCGATTTGCTTCTTTATGAAAGAAGCGCCGCGACCCGCGCGGGAGGCCGAACCGCCGCGCGAGAACTACTTCGTCGTACTCCTCGAACTGACGGGCATTCGTTCGTTCGTGCTGTGCAGTGCCGGCATGACCTGTACGACGTTCGTGCTCGGCGGCGTTGCCGCTTGGGCCCCCTATTACATTTTCGCGCGCGAGGCCCGATTCGAAGTCACCCCGAAGGCCATCGACGATCTCGCGGCCAAGACGGCTTCGGATGGCTCACCCGTCATCGCTCCAAACGTGATCCTCGAACTGCGGTCGCTCGTGAACGTCGGGCAAGTGATCGACTCCAAAGAGTTGAAAGTTCGTCTGGCCAGCAGCCAACTCACGCCGGACGAGCGAACGCAATATCAATCGCGCATCTTCGAAGCGGTCACGCACCCCGATTCGACGAAGCTGAGCACGGTCGGCACAATCTTCGGTGGCATCGTGGTCGTCTCGGGTCTGGTGGCGACGCTCTTCGGCGGTTGGCTCGGCGATCGGTTGCGGCCCCGCGTTCGCGGCGCCTACTTCCTGGTCTGTGGCATCGGGGCGTTCCTCTCCTTCCCGGCCTTTGTCGCGATGCTCTACGTTCCCTTCCCGTTCGCCTGGGTCTGCGTCTTCATCGCGGTGTTCTTCCTGTTCATCAACACGGGGCCCGCGAACACCATCCTCGCGAATGTGACCCGGCATCGCATTCGCTCGACGGCGTTTGCGATCAACATCCTGGTCATTCATTTGTTCGGCGACGCGATTTCGCCACCGTTGATCGGTTGGATCGGCGACCGCACCGACCTCGGCACGGCCCTCCTGGCGATCTCCGGCTTGATCCTAGTGGCCGGCGTGCTGTGGTCGCTGGGCGCGCGCCGACTCGACGATGAAACGGCCCGCGTGTCGAACTCCGAAGCGCCGGCCAGCTCGCCTTGATCTTTCCGGCCGCGACCTTTATTGTTCGCGAGTCGCGCAGGACGCGCGAGGAACGAGGCTTTGGATGGCCGCCGGGACGGGCCTAGGCCGGGTCGTGCGCGTCGGGGTCGTTCTGGCCCTGGTCGGGTACGGCGGATACTACGCGTACAACGAGCTTCTCCAACCGGATGAAATTCGTCGCCGCGTCGTCGAAGAACTCGCCAAGAAATTCGACAACTGCGACATTGAAATCGGTTCCGCACGGATGCGGCCGTTTCTCGGCGGCATCAACGTCTCCGATCTCAAACTCATTCGCCGCGACGACCCGACGCGCACGCCCTTTCTGCACGTGCCCAAGGCCATCATCTGGCACGACAAGACTGACTTCGTCCATCGCTTCTCGCCCGCCAAGATCGAACTCGAAGACGCGCACATTCGGATTATCCGCGACGCCGCCGGCCGCTGGAATCTGGCCGATGTGATTCACCCGCCCGATGGCGAACCGACGCCGATCCTCGTCTTCAAGAAGGCCAAGGTTGAAGTTGTCGATCAACCGTCCGGGTCGTCGGCCGTCCTCGATTTCCAGGAACTGGACATCTCGGTCGTCAACGATCCGGCCCGCGTGTTCACGTTCGAGGCGAAAGGCAA
>JANLUE010000344.1:0-5768 GCA_031363325.1 Gemmataceae bacterium | reverse complement strand
GAGAAAAACTGAAACGCCGGGGTGGCGCGTCGGGAACGGCGGCGAACTCATCGACCGAATCGAACTCGAGACGCCGATTAGGTTCACCCGACCCGGTCGAACCGCGTCGGGTGTCACCAATTCACACGGAATCATCTGGCGAACGACCGGAGGCGGTATCGCCATCGAGAATCCTCCACACAATTACAGCGTCCGCTGCACCTGCTCGATGCGGTAGGCTTCGATCACGTCGCCGACTTTGATATCGTCGTAGCCCGCGACCTTCATGCCGCAGTCGTAGCCCTCTTTCACTTCTTTCACGTCGTCCTTGAATCGCTTCAGCGAATCGAGCGACGCGATCTTCTCGCCTTGCGGGTAGATGACCGCCCCATCGCGGATGACGCGAATCTTGGCCGACCGCTCGATGTTGCCCTGCGTGATGTAACAGCCGGCGGCGGTCCCGACCTTGCTGATCTTGAACGTCTGCCGCACGATCGCCCGACCCAGGTGGATGACTCGCTCTTCCGGCTTGAGCTTGCCTTCGAGCGCCGCCTTGATGTCGGCCGTCAACTTGTAGATGATGTTGTACTCGCGGAGCGGGATGTCCCGTTCCTCGGCCAACCGCAACGCCGCATCGTCCGGGACGACGTTGAACCCGACGATGATCGAATCGTCCGGGCTGGCCAGCGCCAGTTGAACGTCGCTTTCCGTGATCGCCCCGATGCCGGCGTGCAGCACGCGAACGCGAACCTCGTCGTGGATGAGTTTTTCGAGTTCTTTCCGAATCGCTTCCACCGAACCACGGGCCTCGGCCTTCAGGATCACCTTGAGTTCGGCGATCTTGGTCTTGGACGCGCCGAGCTTGTCGAGCGTGACCGGGCTGAACCGGAACTGGGCCGACTCCTGCTGCTTGAACTGGCGCTTCTCGGCGATCTCGCGGGCCCGGGTCAGTTCGGTCACGACGTGGAAGTGGTCATCCGCGTTCGGGACCTCGTTGAGGCCCGTGATTCGGACCGGGACCGATGGGCCGGCCTCCTTGACCGGCCGACCGAGGTCGTCGTACATCGCCCGGACTCGGCCGTAGGCCGCACCGCAGACGATGATCTCGCCACGGCGAAGCGTACCCTGTTGAACGAGGACGGTCGCGAACACCCCCTCGTCGCCGGACATGTACGCTTCGAGGCAGGTGCCCTGACCCGGCTTGTGCGGGTTCGCCTTCAGTTCCTTCAACTCGGCGACGAGCGAGAGCGTGTCCAACAGTTCGTCGATGCCCGTGCCCTTGACGGCGCTCGTGCGGACGAACTGAACGTCGCCGCCCATGGTGTCGGGTAGCAGGTTCAGGTTGTAGAGTTGGCGTTCGACCTTCGCGGGGTCGGCGCCGGGCATGTCCATTTTGTTGATCGCGACCACAATCGAGACGCCAGCCGCCTTGGCGTGCGCGACGGCTTCTTCCGTTTGCGGTTGAACGCCCGAATCGGCCGCCACGACAATGACCGCCACGTCCGTCACGTTCGCGCCACGAGCGCGCATCTTCGTGAACGCCTCGTGGCCGGGCGTATCGAGGAACGTGACCGGCTTGCCGTCGCGTTCGACGCGCCAGGCGCGGATGACCTGCGTGATGCCGCCGGCCTCGGTCGAGACCACGTCCGACTCGACGCCGTACTTCTTGCGGATCGTATCGAGCAGCGAAGTTTTGCCGTGATCGACGTGCCCCATGATCGTGACAATCGGGGCTCGGGGCTCCATCTTGCTTTCGTCCGCGGCCGCGTCGTCGTGTTCGTCGATCAGAATGTCTTCGACGTCCTTGGTCTTCTGGATGTCGAGTTCGACGCCCTTTTCCTCGGCGATCAACTCGGCCATTTCGACTTCGACGTTGCTGTTGATCGTGAACAGCGCGTTCGCCAACTCCTTCAATTTGAGGAGTAGGCCGGCCGCCTTCATGCCGATCGCTTCGGACAGCGAGCGAACGGTGATCGGCAGGCTGATCGGGACTTTGCCCTTGCGTTCGACGGTGCCGCGAACCTGGCGACGTTGCTTCTTGAGGAGCGCGGCTCGCGGGCCACGACGCGAGCCGAACGTTTCTTCGACGGTATCGACTTGACCGCCGTGCACGACCACGCTCGTCTTGACCTGCTTGCGTTGTTCGGTGCGGCGAGCGCGTTCGGCGGCTCGGCGATCTTTTTCGCCACCCTTGGCACCAGGGGCCGCGCCCTTTTTGTCCTTCTTGTCGTCTTCCTCTTCGCCCGAGTCGGGACGAACGGGCGGCGCGAGTTGCTCGGCCGCGCGACGGACTTCGGCGACGTTGCGGCCGTCGCGAAGGGCCTTCAATTCTTCGGGGGTAAAGCGTCGAGCGGCCGGCCCAGCGGGGCTCGCGGGCGGCGCTCCGCGACCGTCGCCACGCGGCCCGACCGGGGCCTGTCCCGGTCGCAACGTTTGTCCGGGCGTGCGTTGGGACGGCAGGCGTCGGTGCCGCGAGTCGCCTGGGCCCGCGCCAGGACCGGAGGGCCCCATCGGGCTCGGCGGGCCGGATCGAGTTGGCGGTCCGCCGGAACCCGCGCCGGGACGTGGCGCCATCGGGGCACCGGGGCGTGGCAATGGGCCGGAGCCGCTGCCGGGTCGCGGCGCTCCGCCTGGGGGCGTGACCCCTGGCCGCGCTGGCCCAGCCGGACTTCCCGGACGTGGGCCACTCGTGCCGGGGCCGGCGACCGGGGGACGTTGAATTGGCGCGGGCGGATTCGGCCTTGGCGTCGTCGAGGCGGGCCGCGGCGAGTTCAGGTTTGTCGGCCGTGCTGAGCCGATCTGCTGTGGACGGCCGAGCACATTTTGATTGCGCGGCGGGGCAGCAGGGACAGGGGATTTCGGCGGTTCGACTGAAGCCACGGACGGGGCCGGGCTTGGGCTCGGCTCGACGGGCATTGGCTCGGGGGCCGGAACTGTAATTGGCTCGGCGACCGGGGCAACTGCGATTTGCTCCGGTTCCGGTTCCGCGACTGGAACTGGTTCTGGGGCGACTACCTGCGCGGGCCTTGGCGAATTGAGGTTCGGCACTCGCGAAGGTAGATCGACCTTCGGCGGCGCGACGACTTCCGGGATCGGCTCGGGTTCCGGCTCGTGGACGGGCTCTGGTTCCGGGGACAACACCACTTCGGCGATCGGCTCGACAGGAACTGGAATGGGCGCTGGTTCGACGCGACGCGCGACCGGAATGGTCGCCATCTTCTTCTCGACCTTCGGCAATGGGGCCGGTCGAGGCGCGGGGGCCTGCGCGGGCGCGCTCGGCTTGCCGCCCTTGACGGCGCGACCCTTCAGTGCGTCGATCTGATCCTGTTCGAGGCTGCTGAGTTGGTTCTTGATGTCGTAGCCGAGGTCCCGGCAGTAATCCAGGACGGCTTTCGATTCCAACCCGAGCGTCTTGGCCAATTCGAAGACGCGCAATTTCTTGGTGGTGGTAGCCTGCGCCAAGCGGTTCTCCTTGGGGGCGTTCCCCACGCCCCGCCTCCGAAATGCTGGAGGCAAGTTTTTTGGGGTCGTTGTCGACCGAAAGTTTGATTGTAACCGGCCCATCGCCGAACCATCTCGGGAAGCAAACTTCCCGGTCACTCCACGAAGGAGCGTTGTTGCACACGCGGCCCGCCGCCGGGCCCTTTCAAGGTAGGAGAGAACTTCGTGTGGCGGTGTCGGCGGAACCCTCGGGACGGTTGGGGAATCGGCTTCGGCGAACAAGGATCGCCGAAGCGGTACGTACTCGGACAACCAACGCTACGCGGCGGTTCGCGCGACCGGGGCGACAATCCCGGTCCGACCGCCGTAAGATCATCCTATGAGGCCTGGGAACCCTCGTCCGCCCCTTCTTGGGTCGGCGGCGATTCTTCGCCCTCGGCAACTTCTTCCGGCGGGGCGACTTCCTCGGTCGCCGGAGCTTCGCTCACGGGTTGGAACAAGCTCTCGAATCCGCCCTCCGGCTCCGGCGCCCGCAACTCTTCGGCCGGCACTTCGCCTTCGGCAAGCGCGGCCGCGTCTTCGGAAACCTCGCCTTCCGCCGGGGCTTCGGCTGGTTGTTCCTCGGCGGGTGGGGCCTCGTATTCGGGTTCGCCGTCGCGTTCGATCCGTTCCGCCTCTTCCTCGGCGAAAATGATCATGTCGTCGGCGTCGTCCGGCGTCACGCCGATCATCTCGGCGAGTTGTTCCGCCTCCAGGAACGTCAAATCCGTGTAGCTGAAGAAGCCTTCCGTGATCAACGCTTCGATGTGTTCCGGCTGCATGCCGGGGATCGCCGTGAACCAACGCTCGGCCTTGTCCAGGTCGCGCGAGAGTTCGTCCATCGTCATGATGTCGATGTCCCAACCGACCAGTTTCGACGCGAGGCGAACGTTCTGGCCACGCCGACCGATCGCGAGGGACAGTTGGTCTTCGGCAACCAGCACGATCGCGCGCCCCAGTCGGGGGTACAGTTGCACGTCGGTGATTTCGGCCGGCTGCAGGGCGTTCGGAATCATGACCTGCATCGAATCGTTCCAGCGCACGATGTCGATTCGCTCGCCGTTGATTTCATCAATGACTTGCTTGATGCGGCTACCGCGAACGCCGACGCACGCGCCCACGCAATCGACCTTCATATCGATCGACGAGACGGCCACCTTCGATCGATAGCCCGCCTCACGCGCGACTTGCTTGATCTCGATCGTCCGGTCCTGAATCTCCGGGATTTCCTGCTCGAACAGCGAGCGGACGAAGTCCGGGTGACAACGCGACAGGACAATCTTCACGCGGTGTCCCTGTCGCCGCACGTCCATGACGACCGTCTTGATCCGATCGTTGACTTGATGGGTCTCGCCGGGGATTTGTTCGCTGCGCGGCAGAATGGCCTCGACCGTTCCGCCCGACGACTTGCCATCTTTGGACAAGGTGACGATGGCCGTCCCGTTGTCGACGCGCTGGACGGTGGCCGTCACCATTTCGCCCTTGCGAGCCTGGAACTCGGTGAACACACCATCGGATTCCGCTTCGCGAATCTTCTGAGTCATCACCTGGCGGGCGGCCTGGGCGGCGATTCGACCGAGAAATTCCGGCTCGATCGTCGCGTCGCCGCGCTGGGCGATGATCTCACCCGACTGGCGATCGATGTGGATCAAGATTTCGGATTCTTCCGGCGAAGCTCGTTCGACCGCCAACTGAATCGCCGACTCGATGCCTCCGAAAATGATGTCCTTGGAGATGTTCTTCTCCCGGTGCATCAGTTCGACGAGTTCCAGGACGGCCTTCCGGGTCGCCGCGCGCGCCGCCTCCCGATCGATGGTGGCTTCCTTCTTGTTCTTCTTGGGCTTCGTCGCGGTCTTGGCCATCACGGAACTCGGTGAGACTTACGAATGCAAACGGACACCCGACGGATCGAACCAGTGCAGGCGGTCGGGGCGCAACCAAACTTCCACGGACGGCCCGGTCGGTGCAGCATCCGCCAAGCCGCGAACTTCGGTGGCCGGCCCGCGGATGGAAATCAACAGTCGACCATCGATTCGCCGAACTTCGCCAACCGACCCGGAACCGACCATCAGCCAGTCGGCCCGTGGTTCAAACGCCACATCTTCGGGGCGAACGCCGAGCGTCAATGTTCCGACGTGCGAACAGGGGACGCGAAGTCCCCCGTCGGCGGACACAAAGGTCCGGCCATCGCCCGTCCCATCGATCGGGTTGATCGGCGGCCGCCCGAAATGCAAAGCGACCGTGCGGCTGCCCGGTCGGAAGTAAACTTCGTCCGGGGAACCGGTCTGAAGGATACGTCCCCCACCGAG
>JANLUE010000202.1:0-3544 GCA_031363325.1 Gemmataceae bacterium | reverse complement strand
CGGCCGCTTTCAGGAGCAGGCCGCGTTCGAGGTGGGCCCGGGCGTGCTTGGCGTCGTTCTTGATCGCCGTCGTGAAGTCGTCGATCGCGCCGGCCGAGTCGCCCGCTCCCTTGCGGGCCAGGCCGCGGCGGAAGCTCGTGTACTTCACGTTCAAGCTCGGTCGATCGCGGTCGAACGTGAACGCGTCCGAGTAGGCGGCGACGGCCTTCGCGAAGTCCCCCTTCTCCAGGTACGCGTCGGCCAGATCGGCTGCGACGATCGGGTTCTTCGGGTCCACCTTCTGCGCCTCGATGAACGCCTTGACGGCCGACTCGTAGTCCTTGTCGCCCCACAAGTGCAGCCGACCGAGTCGGTCGCGATAGTTGACGTTGTTCGGCTGGAGTTTGACGGCTTCGGCGAGGTCCGAGGCGGCTTCGGTGAAGTGCCCCAGGCTATCGCGGGCGATGGCCCGGTTCGACCACAGGACCGAATCCATCGGGTCAGCCTGAATGGCTCGGCCAAAATCTTCGGCGGCGGCCCCGGGGTTCTTGGCGAAGTCCAGGTAGACGATGCCGCGTTCGTTGTACCCGCGCGACGACTTCGGATCGATTCGGATGGCCTTCGAGAGATCGGCGACGGCCGCATCGATCTTGTTTAACTTCGCGTTCGCCTTGCCACGAAGGATGTGCAGGTCCATCTTGGAATCGTCGATCTTGAGGGCGTCGTCGAAGTCGGCGATCGCGGTCGCCGCGTCGTTCTTGGCGAGGAACACTTTGCCCCGGCCGATGAGTGCGTCGACGTTCGATTTCTCTTTCTTCAGGGCCTCGGAAAAGTCGGCGGCCGCGCCATCGTTTCGGCCGGCGAGCAAGCGGCGTTGACCGCGCTTCACGAACGTGGCCGCGTCTTTGGGGTCGAGTAAGGGTCGCGCTTCGGCGAGGTAGGCTTTCAACTCGGCGAGGTCGGTATGCGGGGTCACGTTCAAGGCGACGTTCCCGGCATACCCCGATTCGGCCACGCCGACGACTTCGCCGCGATCGTTCAGGATCGCCCCGCCGCTGTTGCCAGGGTTCGACGCCATGTCGGTCACGAGCATCTGGCCATGCCAGTTGTGGGCGTTCGCTCGCTTGGCGACGAGCCGCACCTCGCCACGAACGATGCCCCACAGGGCTTCGTTGCCGCGTGGCAAGCCGCCGACCGTTCGGACCTCGTCGCCCTCCTCGACCGAGGCGGCCGCGATCTTCAGGGCTCGGCTGGTCGCGGGAATCGATTCGACCTTGAGGATCGCGAGGTCGCGGTTGTATTCGCGATCCAGGACGATCGCCTTGGTCGGCTTGACGTTGTTCAAGTAGTGTCGATAGTCCCGGTTCGGCTTGGTGCCGTCGTACACCGGGAAGAAAATTTCGACCTCGTCCTTGCCTTCGATGACGTGTTCATTCGTCACGATCAGTCCCGCTTCCTTGTCGAGGATCCAGCCCGAGCCGTGCGATTGATGATTGGCGACCGTGCCGTTGAGGATCCAGACGGCCCCACGGAGGCCCGTTTCGTTGACTTGCTTGGGAGTAATCTTTTCGGCCGGCGGATCGGCCGCGATCGTGGCGGCCGGTGTGACGAACGGGCAGGAAAGCGAAGCGGCCACGAGGCCCTTGATGAACAATTGAGCAGCGACACGACGGATGGTTTGAGCGGTCATGGGGAGAACTCGGTCGGAAGGTTCACGGTGCTGATGTCTCCAATATGCCCCGGAAGACGAACTGTGACGAGAAAAATTCCGGAGTTCGCGCGATTGGAGGCGGATATCGAGCTTCAGATTGATAACGCCACACCGATTGATCGAGGCGTAAGCCCGACGTGCGAACCCAGTGTAAGTCGAAGCTAAGGTGCCTGTGGATACAAACACCAAGGCTTCAGTTCGAGGTGTCTTTGGGTTCGCACGTCGGGCTTACGCCTCGACGCTCGCCTCGAGCAAAGATTTATCACGGAGCCGACATGCCCGATCGCGTCGCCACGATTGTCGAGACGCTTCGCCAACGAGCGACGAAGGCGACGCTCGTTGGCATGTCCCGGTACGGGCTCCCCAACGACAAAGCGTTCGGAGTCGCCGTCGGCGATCTTCGAACGTTGGGCAAGGAACTTGGCCGCGATCACGACCTGGCGGAGGAACTCTGGCAGACGGGCTGGTACGAGGCCCGGATGCTCGCCGCATTCGTCGACGATCCGAAGGATGTCACCCCCACTCAGATGGACCGGTGGTGCAAGGACTTCGATAACTGGGGAATTTGCGACACGGTTTGTTTCCATCTCTTCGACAAAACCCCGCACGCGTTTCGCAAAGTCGCACAATGGGCCAAGCGGAAACCCGAGTTCGAGAAGCGGGCTGCGTTCGCACTCTTGGCCTCTTTGGCGGGTCACCTGAAGAACGCCGAGGACGATCAATTCGTTGCGTGCCTGCCGTTGATCGAGCGCGCCGCGACTGACGAGCGCAACTTCGTCAAGAAAGGCGTGAGCTGGGCCTTGCGCGGGATCGCCCATCGGAACGCGCCGCTCCACGCTTTGTGCGTGGCCCTGGCGAACCAACTGGCCGAGTCGGAAGACAAGACCAGCCGGTGGATCGGCAAGGACGCGCTGCGCGACATCACCCGACCCGCGGTCGTCGCGAAGGCGGCGAAGTCGCGCCGTTGAACCCAAACGGGTGCCCTGTCCCGACTCGATTTTGAGCTGGAGGCGTGCAGCCATTCGCCGGTGGCTGAGCGACGCCACCGGCGAATGGCCGAACTTCGGACGATGGGCACCGCTAACGAAAGTCCCGCGACTCCGCGTGGAGGTCGGCGAGGTGTTGCGAAACGTCTTCGATTCGATTGACGAGCACATGGATGATCCCCCGTTGACGTTGCAACTGCCCGGACGCCAGCATTACGACGGCCGAGCGGGCCGGCGTCCGGAAGCGCTCCCACACTTCGGCTCGAACAATGAGATTGACGATCCCCGTTTCGTCTTCGAGTGTGACGAACGTGACGCCTTTGGCGGTCGCGGGTCGTTGCCTCATCAACACGAGGCCGGCCACGGAGAGCCAACTATCGGCCTTGGCCGTCGGCAACTGATCCGAAGGCACGACCTTGCGCGAATCCAAATAGGGCCGCAGGAACGAAATCGGATGTTGCCGAAGCGTCAGCCCGGCCGAGCCGTAGTCGGCGATCACCTCTTGTAACGGCGTGGGGACGGGCAATTCTTTGGGTGGCCCCGGCAGATTGGCCGTCTCGAAGAGCGACCCGGGATCGCGGGCCGGCAACGATTGCCACAACCCGCCGCGCCGATCGAGGTCGAGCGACCGCAACGCGTCGGCCTGAGCGAGCCGCTTGAGCGCGCCGGACTTCAGGCCGGCCCGGCGGGCGAGGTCGTCGAACGAATCGAACGGCCGCTCCCGCCGTGCGGCGACGATCGCCTCGGCGTGGGATTGCGAGAGGCCGCGGACGAGACAAAGGCCGAGACGAAGGGGTTTGAATTTCGGTTCGCGATGCGAGTCGAGAGCCTCCCGACCCAGGGCGGCGATGGCTGCGCCCTCTTGCCC
>JANLUE010000153.1:0-2000 GCA_031363325.1 Gemmataceae bacterium | reverse complement strand
GGGCGTGAAGGCCAGATCGACGGCGATTTCGAAGCGAAGTGGAAACTCGTTGAGTCGCAAGCCCGTGGCCGCGTCCCAGATTCGCAACGAGCCACCCCGCGTGACCACGGCGATTCGTCGGCCATCGGGGCTGTAGGCCATCAACATCGGCCGCGACGACTCGTCCTGGAACTTCACCCCGGTCGAGTCGCCCGGAACGTCGATCAACGGCGGGGCGGACGCTCGATCGAGGTACGCCCAGTCCGCGTCGCGGAACTCGGCCGGGCACTCGTCGAGCGTGCGCCGCGCCCCGATGAGGTCGCCCGTCATCCAAGTCAAGCGAGCGTTTGCCAGGAGCAGCGAGGCGCTCCGCGCTTCGGCCTTCTCGCGTTGCGATTGTTCGCCATCGCGAGCGAGCGTGGCGCGCCGCCATTGATCCGCGATCATCCCGAACGACGCGAACGCCAGGACGACGATGGCCGCGATCAGGCCCGCGACGGCCGGCCGACGGCGACACCACTTCGTGGCCCGCTCGAACGAACCGGTCGGCCGGGCCACGATGGGCCGATGTTCGGCGAACCGGCGCAGATCGTCGGCCAGTGCCTCGGCCGAGGGGTAGCGCCGGTTGGGTTCCTTCCGGAGGCAGGCCAGGCCAATCGTCTCCAGGTCGCGTGGCACGGATGGCTGAAGCGTTCGTGGTGCCACCGGCTCGCGATCGCGGACCTGGGCCAAGGTCTCGTGGTGGGTCGCGCCACGGAACGGCGGCCGACCCGTCAGACACTCGTACAGGACGGCACCGAGTGCGTAGACGTCGGCGGGCGGCCCGACGGTCGCGCCGCTCGCTTGTTCGGGGGCCATGTAACTTGGCGTGCCGAGGATCGCCCCGGTTCGGGTCAAGTCGTTGCTGCGATCGAGCTGTCGCGCCAAACCGAAGTCCGCGATCTTCGGATCGAGCGTGGAATGTGACGTGCGGAGTGTGGAGATTCGATCGGAACTCGTTGCCGAGTCCGCCAGCAAAATGTTGGCGGGCTTCAGGTCGCGATGGACGATGCCCTGAGCATGCGCGTAGGCGAGCGACCGGGCGAGCTTTTCGACGAGCGTCGCGGCATCGATCGGTGAGAGGGGGCCGTCGCGGAGTCGGTCGGCCAGGTTGCCGCCGGGGACGAATTCGAGTGCGAGGTACGGATTACCGTCGCGCTCGCCGGCTTCGAAGACCTGGACGATGTTCGGATGCTGAAGCCGGGCGACCGCTTCCGCTTCGGCCTGGAAACGACTGCGGTCGGCCGGCGTGGCGTATTCGCCGCCGAGCACGGTCTTGAGCGCGACCATCCGGCCGAGCCGACGGTCCCGGGCCAGGTGAACCACGCCCATGCCGCCGCGCCCGAGTTCGCGGACGAGATCGTAGCCCGACTCGGTTGTCGCCGTAACTCGGTCATCGAGTTCGTACGCCGTGGATTGACCGGGGATTGATTCGGCCGTCCCGAGGGCGGCATCGAGTTGCAGCAGTCGGCCGAGGCGGTCGCTCCAGTTGGAGTAACGGCCAAGCCACTCATCGATCGGCGGCCGAATTCCAAGTTCGCCGAGCGTGACCCATTCCGTGTAGATCAGCTCGACCGCACCGTCATCGTCCAAACCGGTAAGGAAGTCCGCCGCCGAGACACGTTCTCTTTGTCGCAGTCGTCGAGCGAGTTCGGCACAGGCGGAGCGTAAGCGTTGTTCGGACATTACTTCGATCACGGCCATCGATCCACTCCGCGACCCGACGCGCAAGAATTCTACAACTTGAACTCGCCGATACACTGCTCTCAAGCCCCCGAGCCCGAATCATGAAGCCCGAGCACCAGGTCAAGGACAAGTGCAGCCACTGGGTCATCGGCAAGTACGCCGGCTCGATCCTGCGCCTGGCCAATGTGGAAGGCGTCCTCGGTTGGCGATTGGAGAAGAGCGAAATCGTCGCCACGCGCCGGTCGCCCGACGGGCTCGTCCGCGTGACGATCGCGGGGCGGCCCACGCCGCTGTTC
>JANLUE010000137.1:0-13626 GCA_031363325.1 Gemmataceae bacterium | reverse complement strand
CCGTGGTCGCCCTGGCGACCACGGCTCGTCGCGCGTGCCAGCGCGTGCGGGAATTCAACCGTGCCCCCAGCGGGCTACCCCGAGGCTGGGGTCGAAACGCGCTTCCCAACCGGCGGCTGATGTTTCCAGCGGCGGTGCAGCCTGAAGTATTGCTCCGGGTGTCGGCGGGCCATCGACTCGATGGCTTGCGTGAAGCGGATCGTCATGGCGGGCACGGCGTCGCGGCGCGAGCCGTAATCGCGCGGCTCGATCACGTCTTCCACCTCGAGCGCGAACTTCATCGGCCAACCGATCCGCGGAATGCCGACGACCAACATCGGCACGTCGTACTGGATCGACAGGAGCGCGACCGCCTTGTGCGTCGACGCGGGTCGGCCGAAGAAATCGACGAACAACCCGCGTGGCCCCGCGTCCTGATCGCCGAGCGTGGCGACCGTACCATTCGCCTCGAGTGCCGCCGTGATCTTGTCGAACTCCCCGGACTTGGACAAAATCGTTTGCCCCGTCTTCTGGCGAAACGTCCGTAGGAATCGATCGAGGCGCGGGTTGTCCAGATCGCGGGCGATGGCGAAAGACTTCAACCCGACGAGCCCGGTCACGTACCCGGCCACTTCCCAATTGCCGAAGTGGGCGGTGACGATCAGGACCGGCCGATCGTCGAGCAGACATCGCATCAGTCGATCGAACCCCCGTGGCTCGGCGAACGACCGCCAGTTGTGAATGTGGATCCGCCGCGGCAGGCAAGCGATTTCGACGGCCATTGTTACGAAATGTCGATAGCAGCCACGCACGAGCCGGTCGCACTCGACCTCGTTCGCACACCGCTCCGGGAAGGCGTGTCGCAAATTATCTCGCGCCACGTCACGGTGTCTTCGATCGACTTGATAGGCGACCCAGGCGAGACAGGCCCCGAACCCGAGCGCGACCCGCAAAGGCAACGCTTGTAAGAAGCAGACGGCCGACCGAACCGCCAGATAGACGGCCAAATCGACGGCGGGCTTACGGGACTTCTTGGCCAAGGGATATTCGGTTAGAGGGAGATCGTTCGGCCCGTTCGCATCGATTCGTAAATCGCACAAATTAGGGCGACGGCTCGGCGGCCCTCGCGACCATCGACCCGGGGGGCCGCATTCGTTTCAATCGCCCGCACGAAGTCGGCGAGCTGACGACGATGCCCTTCGTGACTGATCGCCTTCGGGTCGGCCGCTCCACCGCTCGCGCCCGACTTCGCGGCGAATCGCTCGCGAATTGCGGCATCATCCGAAGTCGGCACCGTGAAGTCCCACTTCAACACGTCTTCCTGTTCGATTACGACGGAGCCCTTGTCTCCGTGAACGGCGATTGTTTTCGGATAGCCGGGATGAACGCTGGTGGTCGCTTGAATCACCCCGAGCGCGCCGGACTTGAACCGCAGACAGGCGACGGCCGTGTCTTCGACTTCGATCCGTTCGTGGGCGAGTGTGGCCGTCAGTCCCGACACGTGCGAGACATCGCCCATCACCCAGAGGAGCAAGTCGACGTTGTGAATCGCCTGATTCATCATCGCCCCGCCACCGTCGAGGGCCTGAGTCCCCTTCCAGCCGCCTTCGTCGTAATACGCCTGCGTGCGCCACCACTTGCAGGTCGTCTCGCCGAGCGTCAATCGGCCGAATCGCCCGGCTTCGACGGCCGACTTCAAGGCCACATTCGCGTCGTGGAACCGCGACGGAAAGATCGTGCAGAGCTTCACGCCGTGTTGGTCGCACGCTTCGATGATTCGGTCGCAACGGTCCGGCGTGATCTCAAGCGGCTTCTCGACGACGACGTGTTTGCCGGCTTGGGCGGCCGTGACGGCCGGTTCGAGATGCGCGCCACTCGGCGTGGTCACGATCACAATTTGAACGTCCGGCCGCTTCAAGGCTTCGGCCAGATCGGTGACGATCGGTACCGGTCCGACTTGGAGTTCCGAGAGCATCGCCTCGGCACTGGCCCGCTGGCGAGCGACGAGCGCGGCCAACCGGGCGCCCGGCACTTCGGCGAGCGCCCGCGCGTGGAACCGCGCGATCATTCCGCAACCGACAATCGCGACGCCAAGGGGTGTCGTGGCCATTGGGAGAGTGTACCGTTCGGCGAATGGACTGGCACGTCAACGGTGCGCGACACCAGCGCGGCCATTGACAAATCGCGAGTCACTCACGGCTCGGCCCCGAATTCGGTCCGTGTTCCGCGACCCAACGCAGTTGGCGGGCGAGGCCGAACAGGATGCGGACCTCGTTCGGCGTTGGCCGGGCTCGGACGATGAGTTGACGCATCGCGTGCATCAACGGCTCGGCCTTCTGACCGAACAGAAAGTGAACCCCTTTCAACCCCTCCTTCAAGCTTTCGAACATTCGCTCTTGATCGGCGAAGGGGGCGATCTTGTTCGGCGATTGTCCGACGCGGCCTTCGGCTCGGAGCGTTTGCTGGCGGAGTTCGTACAGGCAGATCGCGACGGACTGGGCCAAGTTCAACGATGGACAATCATGGACGGTCGGCACGCGGATCAGCCCGTGGCAACGGGCCACGTCGGCATTGCTCAGGCCGTGTGGTTCGGGGCCGAAGACCAGGGCGCATGGTCCGCCCGCCATCGGCTCGACCAGGCTTGCCAACATTTCGTCCGGCCGGCCGTGATGTTGTTCGCGGAAAAGCCCTTCGACGTTCGACGACGTGCCGAACACGACCCCGCAATCGGCGACGGCCTCGTCCAGTGTTTCGACGATCGTGGCCGATTCGAGCAGGTGCGCGCCGTGCGTCGCCAGGCGCCTGGCTTCTTCGGAAAGTGGGTCGGCGAACGGCGTGACCAGCGTGAGTCGGCTCGCGCCGAAGTTGCACATCACTCGGGCGACGGCCCCCAGGTTGCCGGCGAAGTGCGGGCGGACCAGCACGACCTTCAGGTGGGTCATCGGGATCGATTGCGAAACGGCGAGCGGCATCGCGATCTCCGAAAGTCGGCCAGTGCTTTCATACGCCGAGTTCGGACAATGCCCTCATCGAACCGGAGTCGCGCATGTCACGTTCGCTCATCGCCGTCCCGCCGACGCCCCTCGTTTCGATCGCGCTGGCCGATGGGCCGACCATCTGGTGCAAGCTCGAGTTCCTGAACCCGAGCGGCTCGACCAAGGACCGCATCGCCCGCTACATCCTCGGCAAGGCGTGGCGGCAGGGCCGATTGAAGCCGGGCGACTCGGTCGTCGAGGCGTCGAGCGGCTCGACAAGTATCGCCATGGCGATGGCCTGCGCACAACTTGGGTTGCGGTTCCTGGCCGTCATGCCGGAAGGTGTGAGCAACGAACGCGTCTTGATTATCCGGGCCTATGGCGGCGAAGTCCGGCTCACGCCTTGCGCGGGCGGAGTTCGGGCGGCCATCGCGGAAGCCGAGCGGCTCGCCGCCGAGGGGTGCTTTCTACCGCGACAGTTTTCAAACATGGATAACGCCGAGGCCCATCGCGTCGGCACCGCGCGCGAGATGCTCGAGCAGATTCCGGGCGGCACGGTCGGCGCGATTGTGAGCGGCGTCGGGACCGGGGGCACGCTCGTCGGGCTGTACGACGGACTGCGCGAGACGGGTTGCCCGGTCGTGCCGGTCCTCGCCCGGCCGGTGAACATCGTCCGTCGGCCCGAAGCGGAATGTTGCAGCTTCAGCGGTCGAATTCCTGGCGTCGCCGATAGCCTGTCCACGATCTTCCATCCCGACCGCGTGCCCGGCCTGCTCACGATCGAAGTGGACGACGAACACGCCCTGGAAACGACGCGGCGACTGATCTCGCTTGGCTACCCGGTCGGCCCGAGTTCGGGCTTGAACTTCGCGGCCGCCATCGAAGCCGCGAAGCGACTCGGCCCGGCCGGCCCCGTCGCCACGGTGTTCCCCGACCGCATGGAGCGCTACTTCACGACGGAGTTGTTTGGGCCGTTCGCGATCCCCAACGTCCATCCGACCGAGTAGAGCGCCTTGCGAGTTGATGTAGCGTTCGCGTGGGCGACCGCGAAGTTGTCCGCGTCCGGGAGCCGCTTCGGCGACTCGCAGCTAGCCCCGGCCGATGGCTTCGAGGCCGGGGGCGACCTCTAAGGAATACGGATGTCGGCCGCGAAACCCCGCCTTGCCCAATCGGTCGATTCGTGGCACAATCCCTCCCTTCCAGCGGCAGGGAGGCCGACGTGATCGAATCGTTTTTCTGGCGGCGCTTCCTCGTTCGAGTTGGCGTCGCCCAGTTCTTGCCCGGCGTTCGTCGCACACTGCTCGGCGGCGAACGACACCTACATCGATTCAGCGATCGGCTCCTGGCCGCTCCTCTGAACGATCTGCTCGACCCCAACTTGATGCCGGAGATCACGACGCCGGAGTCGATCGACTTCGCGCTCGGCGTGCCGCGCGTCGATCTGCCGCTCTCGACCCGTGGAGCCTCGACATCGGGTCCATTGCCCGCCTGGGGCCGACTCGATCTGCGGACGGAACTCGCGGAGCGATTTCAACTCGACCACGGGCCCGAACACGATCCGGCAACCGAAGCGCTGATCACGCACGGTGCGACCGGGGCGGTCTCGGCCGTGCTCGACGCGTTCGTCAATCCCGGCGATCGGGTCGTGCTGTTCGACCCCACATCGCCGATCTTTCGAATCGGCCTGAAGCATCGTCGCGCGAATGTCACCTGGGTGCCGACGACTTCGGACAACGGCCACCTGCGATTTGACCTGGCTCACTTCACGCGGGCAATGCGCGGCGCGAAGTTGTTGATCCTCGCCGAACCCGGCAATCCGACCGGTTGTACGTTCGCTCCGGAGGAACTGGAGCAAATCGCTTTCTGGGCCAACAAGTTCGACGCGTTGATCCTTCAGGACGCGTCGTTCGATCGCTGGCGCGACGGGCCCGCGAAAGCACGACTCGCCAGCCTTCCCCACACCGCGAACCGACTGCTCACGTGCGGCAGCTATTCGAAGAGTCATGGCCTTTCAGCCGCCCGAGTGGGCTGGCTGATCGGCGATCGGCACCTCGTTCGGCCGACGGCCATCGCGAATTTGCTCGCGAGCCCGTTCGTCCCGGCCGTCGCGCAACACCTGGCGATTCAGGCGGAACAGACCGGCGAGAAGGCGCTCGCCGCACTGCGCGAAGTGATGTCGGAGCGCCGAGCTTACGTCCGCGAACGCCTCGAAGCGATGGGCTTGAAGCCGTGTTCGGCCTCGGCCGGGTTCTTCCACTGGGTGCCCGTTCCGGGCACCGAAAGCGCCCGCGATTTCGCCCAGCGCTTGCTTCGCGACACCGGCCTACTCGTCGGCCCCGGCGAACCGTTTGGCCCCTCCGGCGCGAAGTTCGTCCGCCTGAGCTTCGCCATCGACGAAGGCCGACTGCGCGAAGGTTTGAGCTGGCTGGGGGAATGGATGGCGAAAAACTCCGTGGAGAGAGTGAACGAAGACCAAGCGACTTCAAGCGTTGCTGCCTATTGAACCCAATTTGTTATGAGTACTGAGTACTCAGTACTCTCAACTGGCGGCACTCGACGCCCTCAGCGTGTTGTGCAATAACATCGCAATTGTCATGGGGCCAACGCCTTTCGGCACCGGCGACAGCCAACCAGCGACGGGTTCAACCGACACGGCGTCCACGTCGCCGCAGAGTTTGCCGTCGACCGAATTGATGCCGACATCGATGACAGCCGCGCCGGGTTTGACCATGTCGGCCGTCACGAATCGGGCCACTCCGACGGCCGCGATCAAGACATCGGCCTGACGCGCGAGGGCCGGTAAGTCGCGCGTGCCGCGATGGACGACGGTCACGGTCGCGTCGCCGGCTTCGGGAAATTCGCGCGTCGGCTTCTGCATCAAGATCAACGCCATCGGCTTGCCGACGATGTTACTCCGCCCAATCACGACCACGTTCTTGCCCGCGACCGGGATGTTGTTTCGCGCGAGCATCTGCTGAACGCCGAAGGGTGTGCACGGCAGAAAGCGCGGGTGCCCAGCGGCGAGCAGGCCCACGTTTTCCGGGTGAAAGCAATCGACATCTTTCGCCGACGTCACCGCACGAATGACTGCTCCCTCGTCCATGTGCTTCGGCAACGGTAGCTGAACCAGGATCCCGGACACGGCCGGATCGGCATTGAGTTGGGCGACGAGATCGAGCAATTGCGATTGCGAACTGTCGGCCGGCAAGCGATGCAGCCAACTCGCCATGCCGGCCTCTTCGCACGCCTTACGCTTGTTGCGAACGTACACTTCGCTGGCCGGGTTCTCGCCGACGAGCACGGCCGCCAGGCCCGGTTGTCGGCCACCGGCGGCGATTTGCTTCACGACCGCCAGGGCCGTCTCGCCCCGGAGTTCCTTCGCCAGGGCCAGGCCATCGATCTTGAGCGCCGGCATGTTCGCCTCCTTGAAACCGATGGTGTAGGCCCGCACGGTTGTCGCGTCCGCCCGTCAGTCATTCAATTATGGTTCGTCTTCGTCCAAAGGATTCGTTCGCCATGGCGGAATTGTGCCTTGTGACCGGCGGGGCCGGCTTCATCGGTTCGCACCTCGTCGATGGACTCGTTCGCGCCGGCTCGACCGTTCGCGTCCTCGACGACCTGAGCACCGGCCAAAAGGAAAACCTCGCCCACCACGGGTCGAAGATCGAACTCGTCGAAGGCTCCATCGCGGACCCGGCGTGTGTCGCCAGGGCCGTCGCTGGCGTTCAAAAGGTGTTCCACCTCGGTGCGCTCGCCTCGGTGACGCGAAGCGTCGAGACGCCGCTCGTGAGCCATCTGGCGTGCGCCACCGGCACGATCACGGTCCTGGACGAGGCGCGCAAGGCGGGCGTGAAGCGAGTCGTCTTCGCGGGCAGTTCCAGCGCGTACGGGGGCTATTCGACGCCGGACGGGCAGACGGAAGACTTGCTGCCGAACGCCCTCTCGCCCTACGCGGCCGCGAAACTGGCCGGCGAATATTACATGCAAGCCTTCGCCGCGACCTACGGCATCGAAACGGTTCGCCTGCGCTTCTTCAACATCTTCGGCCCCCGGCAACGGGCCGATTCTCCCTACTCGGGTGTGATCGCGATCTTCACGGCCCTCATGGAAAAAAGCACCGCCCCGACGGTCCACGGCGACGGGTTGCAATCGCGCGACTTCACCTACGTCGGCAACTGCGTGCAAGCGATCATGAAGGCCGGCGCAGCCCCCGGCGTCTCCGGCAAAGTCTTCAACGTCGGTACCGGTAGCAGCGTGACGGTGCTCGATCTGGTCGCGTCCCTGAACAAGCTAATGGGCAAGTCCCTGGTGGCGAAGCACGGCGAGAACAGGGCCGGCGACGTGCGCTACTCGCAGGCCGACATCTCGCGGACCCGTTCGCACCTCGGCTACGAACCGACGGTGCCCTTCGAAGCGGGCCTCGCGAAGACGCTGGCGTGGTATCGTGGACAGAAGTGGGAGTGAGTTCTGGCCGAGGTGGACGACCGATGTCCGACGACGAGGCCTTCATTCGAGCAGTCGTGTCGGCCCCCGGGCACGACGCCCCGCGGCTGATCTACACCGACTGGCTCGACGAGCGCGGCGATTCGCGCGGAGCGTACTTGCGGGCCGAAGCGAAGTGGGATCGCCGGTCGGCCCATGGCGTTCATGCGCTGCGGGAGGCCGGACGAGGCCTCGACCCCGTTTGGGTCGCCCGCGTCAGCCGGCCGCCGGTAGGGGTCTGTGTTGCGCCAACCAAATTCATCGAAGCTGGACGAATTGCCAATTCGTTAGACGAACTTGCCATTCAGTATCAGTTTCGGTGGCCCGATGAATATCGAGCATTTCTTGGCAATTGGAATGGTGGCGAATTTGCAATCAAAGAGCGACCTCATTTCCCTGGACAGAAATACCGTCCGAAATTCAAGACATCAACGTTGTTCATGCACGGCTTGAGCCCGGTGAGCGAAGAACTTGGCGACCTGAGATCTTGGATTGAAGTCTTTTTGAATCCACAATCTCACCGCGAGTTTACCGAGGGGGCAGTTGAAGTAGACCGCGAGTGGGAAATGATGTGGTTGCATAGGCGTGGTGACTTGAAGCACTATGTTCCGATTGGCTTCGGAAACGTAGACACTGCTCAGGCGATCATGCTTGGTGTGACAGGCCAGTACTTCGGTAGAGTCCACTTGACTCATGCACCTTTCCCTCGCATCAACGAAGACTTCATGGTCGGATATGCAACACTTGCGGATTTCTTCGCGATTATAGAGTGAGGCGACGGCGGGCTTGGCCTTCGGCGAACTCGACGATACCGACTACGGCGATTACCTGGTACTGAGTACTCAGTACTGAGTACTCGAGAGATCGCCTGACTCTCAGCGTCAAAATCGGAACACCTTCGATTCGCGCGCTACAATAGGTTTGGCCGTTCCCGTCGATCCAAGGCCCCACCCAGGGCATGCCGAATCTCGCCGCTTCCGAACGACCGACCGTGCGCGACCCGGATCGCGTCGCGGTCGCTGTGTTTGATTTGCCTGGCGAACAGTTTGCCGCGTTCACGGCCGACTTGCGACGACTGAGCCGGACGTTCACTTTTCGTTGGCTGCTCGAAGGCGACGAAGATTTGGCGCAGGTGCAGATTCGCGTTGAAGACCCGCCGGCGATTCTCGTTTCACGATTCGCGGAATCTGGTCGGGTTCGGTTTGTGTCCGAACGTGACGATGACTTCATCGCCGAAATCGACTCGATCCCACTGGCCGCTCGACTCGCTCAAGCGAATGGCGCGACCCCCGATCCGATTGCCGTTCGCATCAAGCTCACTTCGGCCGAGGACCACGATTCGGCCCGGCTGTGGATCCTCCGCGACGATGCCCTCGTCAATTTGACCGCCTACTGCCGTTCGACGAACGAATTGCTGCTGGCTCGATTCAGCGTGGCCATCTCGGCATCGACCGGTGTGCCGTGCGTCGTGCTGCGTGCGAACACGACCAAAGGGCCGCCACCGATCTTCGTGGGGCCGGCCATCGCCTACAAGCCGGCGCTCAAGCTCGACAGTCTGTTTGTGCCGCTCGGCACCCGGCTCGCGCCGCCGATCCGCCGCGACGCGATTCGCACCGCCCTTGGGGTCGCTACCGAACGAATCGTCTGGCTACATCCCACGGGCAACGGTTCGTTCGCCGTCGAGTCGCTGGCCGAGTCGGCGTTTCGGCCGCTCGTCGAGTGGATCGACTACAAGCTCCCCGAGGCACCTCGATCCATTCAGCCGTGGGCGCAGTCGGTCAACTGGGCGCTGGAGTCGTTTGTCGAACGCGCGCCCGCGAAGGCCAAACCCAAGCCGCCGGTCGTTGCCGAAGTTGCGAGACCGGCAACACGGAAGCCGGGTTTGCTCAGTCGGGCGGCTGGTTGGTTCAAGGGGCTCTCGCTCAAGCCGCCCGCGGAGCAGCCGGCGCTCGTTGAACCGAACATCCCGGTCGAGGAAGCGGTGCGGACCGCCTTGAACCAGGGGGATCGTTTGCATCTAGCTCGGCCGGAGACGACGAACAGTGCCCTCGAACGATGCCACGCGCTCGAGGCGAAGTTCCTGCGCTCGTTGCCCGAACTGAAGGCCGATGAGTGGGCGGAGCTGGCCGGCGCCTACGATTCGGCCGGCAACCATGCGGACGCGGCGCTCTGCTGGTTGAACGCCTTGTGGGGCCAATCGAATTTGACCGCCTTGTGGGCCTGGGGCTGGCTCCGGGCCGAGTCGCGTGCCGCCAAGCCGGAAGTCAAAACGATCGATCCCGAGCCGTGGCTGAAAGCGCCCCCCGGTCCCGGCACCACTCGGGCGATGGCCGCGTGGGTCGTTTGGGCGTCGCTGCAGAAGCCGAACCCGCCGGCCCTCGCGAACCGGGCGAACGAACTCCAAGCCCGGCTCGAAGCGAACGAACACTGGCTTCCGGTCCGGGCCGCGTGGCTGGCGCGGGCCGCGCTCGCTCGACTCGGCAGTGGCGACGTGCTCAGCCTAGCCCGGGCCCGAGATCGCTTGTCCGATCGCCTTCTGGCGACGGGCCTGAGTCTCGAACTCGATACGCCGTCCTTCCTGCGCTTCGCGGGCGATGGGGTCCGCGAGCGCTTCCAGGAAGCCCGGCGTTGGCTAACGGATAAGCGAGATTTGATCCATCAATGGCTTGCGCGCTTGCCGGAGTTCGCGTCGGTCCGCGTGCCGAACACCGGTGCCCTGCGACGATTCGGACTCGAACCGAACGTCGCCCAGACGCGGGCCTACGTCGATTTGATCCTCGCCTGGGGGATGACCCGCTTCGCCGAGAACACGGCCGCCGACGCGGTTCGCAAGCAGGCCCACGCCGGCCTGCCGGCCGACGACCCGGTCCATGCCGCCCTTCGGGCCGGATTCGAATTTCGCATCGCCCAGGTCCGCGATGGCAAGCCCCCGCGTGGCCCGTTGCCGGACGAAGTCGTGCGCCAGATCGCCGCGCTCGACGGCGAGCGCCGGTACGCGGTTGACAAGCTCCGCGAATCGTCGCGCGTGCTCGAGCCGACGGCCGGAGTCGATGCCTATCACGAGTCGGTCTATCGACGGGCGGGTTCTACGGTCGCTTCGGCCGGTTCGACAATTTCGAATTTGCCCGCCGAACGATTGGCCGAAGAAGCCCCCCGACTCCTCGAGCGCGAGGCCGGCCGATCGGGTCGACCCGATCTGGCGGGCGTGACAGCCGCCCTCCTGGAACGGGCCGGCGATTTAACGGAGCCGGGAATCGATGCCGTCGCCGCCATCTTGCCGATGGCCCTGGAAGCGGCCCGCAATTCGGCCCCGGCGATGTCGGGGCTCATTCAACACGGACTCGCAGCGGCCGCTTTATGGGATCGGCCCGATCTGGCCAAACAACTGGCCATGTGGGTTCCGCACCTCGCCGCCGGGCCAACCGGCTGGGAGACGACGGAAGGGCTGATCGCGCCCGGCACCCGGCACTTGCGTCGGCTCGGCCTCAAGGCCGAGGCGGATCGCATCCTGCACCACGTCGCCGAACGCGTGACGCAGGGCCAGCCAATCGGCCGCATCCGGGCGATGCGGCCCCGCGAATGGCCCGTGGCCCTACGGGTGCTCCTTCACGCGGCGGCCGGCTGGTATTCGTCCGGGCGAGACGAACAGGCCCACGCGGTACTCGACGAAGCCCGCAAGGACCTGTTCGCCCGCGAGCTGCCGGCCGCGCAACAGACCGCCCTCGCCCTGGCCTATGCCGCCACTCTGGGCCAGGCCCCCGTTCGGGTGGCGCTCGGGCGACTCGAGGAAATGTTCCAGCGACTCGAAGGAATTTGGGTCGGCGGCTCGACGAACGCGTACTACTGTTTGAAGCCGTTGATCCTGGTCGAGACGGCCGTCCGGGCGATCGTTTCCGAGGAATTCACGCTCGGTCCGCAAGTCCGGGCGTGGCTCGACGCCGACGAGTTCGCGGTTCGAAGGCGAATCCGGGACGAGTTGAAGGCGGTCCTCTCGGGGCACGAACTGTAACGATCGGTTTTGACTCGAAACTTCGAGACGCTCACTCGGGTAGTTCAACTTTGCCGTCGTGTTCAAAGAATTCGGGCGGTTCGGCGAATACAACGATACCGGTCTCACATCCTTTCGGAGTTCTTCCATGCGCAAGTGGTTTCTGGGCCTGGCCGTCGTGCTGGCGTGCGGGTCGTTCGCGACCGCCGATGAAAAGGTCGAAGCGGTCATCAAGAAGGCGATCGACGCCCATGGCGGGGCGGACAATCTGAACAAGTACAAGGCGGGTCGGTTCAACATGAAGGGCGAAATGTCCGTCATGGGCATGGACATCGAGTTCACCGGCAAGTTGTCGTACATGACCCCGGACAAGTACCGGATGGAAATGGACGCCACGATCATGGGTCAAAAGCTGAAAATCTCGCAGACGGTGAAGGGCGAAGTCGTGAAGGGCAAGGTCGAAGTGGCCGGCATGACGATCCCGACGCCGGACTCCGAGAAGGAAGACCTGAAGCTGGCGACCGCCATGCAAGAGGCCGAGCAACTCACGCCGCTGCTCGACTCGAAGAAGTTCGAGTTGAAAGCGGCCGAGGATCAGGAAGTCAACGGTGCCAAGTTGACCGTCGTCCTCGTGAAGATCAAATCCCTGGACAAGGAAGCGAAGTTTGGCTTCGACAAGAAGACCGGCATGCTGGTCATGACCGCTCACAAGGGCAAGAGCCCGGACGGCGGCGGGGAAGTGATGGAAGAGACGATTCACGGCGAATACAAGAAAGTCAGCGGCGTCCAGGTCGCGACCAAGATGACCGTCTCGCACGACGGCAAGAAGTTCATGACGATCACCGCGAGCGATGTCGAAATGATGGAGAAGATCGACGACAAAGAATTCTCGACGGACGACTGATAGCGCCATTTGCCGAGCGCGTCACTCCCTGGGGGTTGACGCGCTCGGCTCCGTCCAACCTTCGCCTCGCGACTAACTCCGTTTCCATTTCTTGACGCCCGCCCAACCGATTGCTCCAATCCCGAACAATAACCAGGTTGCCGGCTCCGGCACGCTTGGAGGCGGTTCGCAGCCGCAGTTCGCTGGCGGCCCGAAGTCCACGCGCGGCGGCAACGGGTCGAGCGTCGCGAACAGGTACGCCGAGTTCCCGTTTTGACCGACGGTCGCGCCGAGCGAGTCGCCGTACTGGGCGTTCCATTCGGTCGAGGCCGAAAGGCCGGCGAAAGCGAACGTGTAGTTCGAGCCATCGAAGTTCACGGTCGAACTGTTCGCCGGGCTGAAGATGGCCGTCCGATCCGTGAGCCCCGGCTCGCTGAATTCCTCGAAGCGAATCTTCGGTGTGAACGCGAGCGTGCTCGGCGCACAATTGCGGTCGAACACGTCGGCCGTCACCTGGAACGTGATGGAACTCGGGTTCGCGGTCCCGGCCGTGAAGTCGATTCGACCGAGCAGGAACGGCGTCGTGGCCGGATGAATGTCGGCCGAGGCGGTGAACGTTAGCGATCCAGTTGGACTGCCATCGATGAATTGAACGCTCGGCGTGCCGAGGCCGGAGGCGTTGCCGCCGACCGGGTCGATGAACGTGCCGCGGAAGTCGGGCTCGAACGATTGACCGCGAACGGCCGCTCCGACCGCCAGAACGCATAAACACGCGTAGATGAGTTGATTCGTTCGCATCGCGGGTTCCTTCCCTGGGTTGCCGGGCCGGCCGCATGTTACCCCGGCCCGCGGAACTCGCACAAGGCGACTTGGCAACCCAAAGCCCCCAACCGGTTGTAGAAATCGCGCCGATTCGGGGGCCAAAAATGTAGCCTTTACAATTCCGCGCGCCGGGTCGTGCGACCGGACTTCTCGCCGCGACCCGCAACCCATGCCCGAGCCGCACGTTGCGCAATGACCCCGTCGGCCAATCGAGCCGACGCGTCGGCCCGGTCCGCGATTCGCGGGTAGATTCGAGAGGCGGATTCGGATTACCATCCGACCCACCTCAACGAGGAGACCCCGGGGATGGCGACCCGTCGCATCGTTTGGGCGTGTTTGGTTCTGGCGGCCACGATGGCCCCGGCCCGCGCCGCCGAAAGACGAACCACCAACTTCATTGTCCAAACCGCCCGCGCGGACGATGCCGATGAGTTCGCGAAGATGGCCGAGCACTTCCGCAAGGCCAAGGCCCTCGAGTGGCTCGGCAAGGAAATGCC
>JANLUE010000130.1:0-6887 GCA_031363325.1 Gemmataceae bacterium | reverse complement strand
CTTCTTCACGGGCATCGGCTTCGTGTATCGGCGCTAGCGCGAACGCCAACGTAGGAACCCGAAACGCAGCGAGCCCCAGGGATGTCCCTGGGGCTCGCTATGACTTGGACGAAGACAGATTACTTGCCGTCCGGTTGCTTCTTGGCGCCGACGTTTCCGCCGGCCCCGTCCTTGCCGCCCATCTGGTCCTTGAACGAACGCTTGATCTCGTTCGGTTCCGGTTCCTTTTTGCTGCAACTCGCCGTCAGGGCGAAACAAACGGCGAGTGCGAGCGCGGCCAGGAAGTTACGCTTCATCACAACTCGACTCCAGGGTTACGGGAGGTTGTACACTTCGCCGCCGGCCCGGGTGAAGAACTGCGGCAGGACCGAGTCGGCGTTGTAGGTCAGGAAGCGAACCGAGCCGTCGCCCAGGAGGAAGTTGCCCCCACCCGGGTGCATGCTCCAGAAGTGCGACTGATCGCAGTTGTTGGCCACGATGCCCGGCTGGTGTCCAACCTTGTTGGTCGGGCAGCCAATCGCGGACGCGTAGTTGACTTCGCGAGCGCCCATCGTCACGTCGCCAACGCCCTGGCCGTTGTAGCCGGCGCCGGCGAACCACCAGCCGTAATACCAATCCTGGCTCGGCGGCCGCTCGCCGACCATGGCCGTGTTCGACAGGCCGTCGGTGGCGTCCGTCAAACGGATCTTGCCGCGGTAGGTGATCAGGCCCTGTTGATCGTTGTCGATCACGCCCGAAACACCCAGATAGGCGGTGAAGGCGATCTTCATTCCGTCAACGTCGCGCGTAGCCAGTGTTCGACCGTCACCCGGGCAGGTGTAGGTCTTGACCAGGGTGCCGAGCGCCGGGTTCGGCTGGGCCGTCGCGAAGCCCGCCCAGAAATCGCCCCAAGGCCACCAGTAGTACGGCGGCGTGCCCGTCACATAGCTTCCGGTTTGCTTCATCCACGTGTCGGCCTGGCGGTAGAGATTGTCTTGTTCGATTTGAGGGAGAATGAGGGCCATCCAACTCCAGAACTCGTACAGCCGGGGGTTGCCGCCGGAGCGCGTCACACCTGCGGGGAGCGTTCCGTTCGTGTCGTTGTAGTTGTGGCAGGCCAAGCCAATCTGCTTCAGATTGTTGGCGCACTGGGTGCGGTTGGCGGCGTCGCGAATTTTCTGGACGGCCGGCAACAGCAGGCCGATCAAGATCGCGATGATCGCGATCACGACCAGCAATTCGATCAGGGTGAAGCCCTTTCTCGAACGCGCGAGCAAACGACTCATGTGTGGTCTCCGACGCGTGACGAACTCGATAATGCGATCGAATGAGAGATCGATGCAACCAACGGGTAACCGCGACGGGGGTCACGCGACCCGCCTCGGACTATCAACACCCAGCCGAACACGCGGCCGTTTTCGGACCCCGTGGCAATCCGTTTCAGAGAGAAAGACCTTGGAACCGACAGTCCGCGGTGGAGAGTATGAGCGCGAGAGGCGGACTTGAGAATTAACGATACTCGGATCGAGGACCGAATTGCAAGGGAAATTCTTCAAATATTTTTGTTTGGGCAACGAAAGGGGGGAGGGCTCGCTCCCGTTCAACCCTCTCGAACCTCGACCGTTCGTCGCGTGTCCAGTGCTCGTCGCCGACCAAAAATCAGGAGATTCGCCATGGACGCCAACGACTTCGACCGCCTGCCCTCGTTTCGAGATCATGAGTAAACGCCGCCGCGGTTTCCCGTCCGAAGTTCGGGTCGGCCGAGGCGATCGCGTCGTCCACGGATGCAAGGAATTGCAGGAAAAACTCGGGCGAAACGACTTTTGCCCTTGTGGATCAGGTCGCCGCTTCAAGGCGTGCTGTCGAGACGGGGGCGGCTTTCGACGGCGCGAATCGCGCTCACTGCTTTCCGCGAATAGGTCCGTTCGTTCGCCGCGCCCAACTCGGCGCGGCGGCCTCAACTTCATCCGGTTCGAGCGATCCCAGTTTTGGGTGCGCTAACGACTCCACTCGGAAGATATATACAAAATTACATATCTGCGAATTGTTTTCAGCTGATCAATCCGATTCGCTCCTTCAATCGGTCCCGGTACGCCAGCCCGACCTCCTGAATTTGGACCTGAAAGGTACGAAGGACTTCTTCGAGGGTCTTGAACGAGCCGAACTCCATGGAGTTTCCCAAGCCTGCCAAACGAGTAATTCTACGCACGGAGCGGTCGAGGGCTCGCGATCATCGCACGCGCACGAACTTGGAATTGCCCGTCGAGTCTTCGCTCAGGGCGCGGGTCAATTCTTCCCGCAGCTCGTCGGGCTTGTCGAACCGGTCGGCGGGCGACTTCGCCATCATGCGCAGGATCACATCGGTAAGCCTTAACATGCCCGGCTCCTGGACGTAGTCGAACGGCGGGATCGGGCACTCGCTCATGTGGGCGAGGATCATTTGCGTGGCCTTGCGATAGTCGAACGGCAAACGACCCGTGACGGCGTGATAGAGCGCCGCCCCGAGCCCGTAGACATCGGTCCGGTGGTCGAAGTGTTTGCCCCGCGCCATCTCCGGCGGCAAGTACGCTGGCGTGCCGATGAACCGAATCGTGTCGGCCGACGGCGCGAGTGGGAGTTCCTCACCGAGATGGCCAGAGAGGCCCCAGTCGATCACTTTCACTTCGCCGCCGGGCGTGAACAGCAAGTTGTCCGGCTTGACGTCGCGATGGACGATGCCGAGGCGCCAGGCGGCTGACAGGCCCTCGAGCGCTTTCAGGCCGATGCGAATCGCTAGTCGAGCCTTGATCCGCCCGCCGTGCTTCAATCGTAACTGTTCGAGCGTTAGGCAGTCGACGAACTCCGTCGCGAGATGCGGCTGATCCGGGTCGTCGCGATAGTCCCACAGGCGGACGATGTTGGCATGATTGAGCCGGGCGAGCGTCGCGAATTCGTTCTGCAAATGCGCGGCGAGAACCGCGCGATCGCCGGCCCGACGGGGGGCGAGCACCTTGACGGCCACCGGCAATCGCAAGTCCCACAGGTCGCCGAGATAGACGGCGCTATTTCGGCCGGCGGCGATGTGGGCCCGCAAGCGACATCGACCCAGGAACGACCCGATCGGCGGCAGCGGCACCTCATCGCGCGTGTCGACGGGCGTCGGATCGCGGCCGAGGACGGCCGTCTGGGTCACGTCGCCGTCGTCCAGGTCCGAAAGACCGGCCAATTGGGTGTACTGGCCGGAACCAGTCGGTGTGGACGTCATGCGGCCTGCTCCGTGGGAATTCGCTCCTTGAAAGGAATGGTGGGTTTCTTCGGGCGTGGCCGAAGGATTCTGCCGGTTTTGGCAATGGAATGGCCGGCTCGCCCGGCGCGACCCGGCCGACCGAATCAACTTCGCAACTCGGCCGGGACCACCCAGGTGGCCGATGTTCGTCGAAGCGCGCTGCCGTTCGATTCGAGCAAACGTCACAAGCCGTACAGAGGGGCGTACTTCGACCGCAGATAGGCGACGAGCGGTTCGTGCCGAAGTCCGTGCCCCGTCACTCGACGGCAGAGTTCCTCCGACCGATACGATTTGCCGGGCCGATGGACTTTCTCGTTGAGCCACGATTTGAGTCGGCCGAACGAGCCTTGCGAGAACCCGAGTTCGAGTCCCGGCAGCTGCACCTTGGCCGCGTCCATGAGTTGGGCCGCGTACAGGTTGCCAAGTGTATACGTCGGGAAGTATCCGAACCCGCCCGAGCTCCAGTGGATGTCCTGCAAGCACCCCTGGCGGTCGTCGGGCGATGTTAGGCCGAACATCTTCGTGAAGAGTTCACGCCACGCACCGGGCAGGTCGACGGCCGTCAGATCGCCGGTGAGAAGACTCAGTTCGAGTTCGAAGCGGAGGATGATGTGCAGGTTGTAAGTCGCCTCGTCGGCCTCGACGCGGATGAACGATGGTCGGGCCGCGTTGATCGCGAAATAGAACTCGTCCAGGCCCACGTCGGCGAGAGCGCCGGGGAACGCTTCCTTCGCTCGCGGAAAGAAGTGCTCCCAAAACGGCCGACCGCGACCGACTTGATTCTCCCACAGCCGCGATTGCGATTCGTGGATGCCGAGCGAACAGTAGCTCCCGAGGGGCGTGCCGAAGTGGTCGACGGCGAGGCCCTGTTCGTACATGCCGTGCCCGACTTCATGCAGCACGCCAAAGAACGCTTCGTTGAAAAAACGCGGGTTGTAGCGGGTTGTGATTCGGCAATCGCCGGGGCCAATGCCCGAACAAAATGGATGCGTGGTCACATCGAGCCGGCCGCCATCGAAGTCGAACCCGATCGCGGTCGCGGCCGACTCCGCAAATGCCTTCTGCGCGTCGACCGGGTAGTCGCGCTCGAGGATTTCGCGGCGCGGCACCCGTTTCGATTCGCCAATCGCCGCGATCAACGGCACGAGTTCGGCCGACAGGCCGGCGAAGACGGCGCGAATCGACTTGGCCGTCGCGCCCGGCTCGTACTCGTCGAGCAGGGCGTCGTAGGGGTGTTCCACAAACCCGACGGCATCGGCCTCGCGGCGCTTCAGCCCGATAACCTTCTCGAGCCACGGTTGAAAGGCCTTGAAGTCGTTCGCCGCGCGCGCTTCCTGCCAAACTTGCTGCGCGTGCGTTGTTACGCGGGCGATCTCCTCGACGAGTTCCTTCGGCAACTTGACCGCCCGGTCGTGAGTCCGGCGAAGTTCGCGAACGTTGATCGCCTCGTTTGACTCCGGATTGGCGATCAGGGCGGTGCCCTCGAGGGCTGCCAAGCATTCGCCGACCCTGGGGTCGGTCGTCATCTCGTGCCCGAGTCGCGCGAGCAAGGCCATCTGATCGCCGCGAAACGTGGAACCGTCGCGGGGCATAATCGTCCGCTCGTCCCAGCCGAGCAGCGCCTGGCAGGAACCCAGGACGGCCGCCTCTTTCGAGCGGCGAATCAGTTCAGCGATTGCGGCGGTCGGCGTCATGAGATCGTCTCAGGGGGTGGTAACTTCAGCGTAGGGCCGAAAACCGAAGCGGCCGCACACCAAGCTTCGCCAGCGCCTATCAATAAAACGATTTCACGTCCGCCGACCCCCCAATGGAGCCGCAACATGGCGCACTCTCTGCCAACTTTGCCCTACGCGTTCAATGCCCTCGAACCGCACATCGACGCCCTGACGATGGAGATCCATTCGCAACGGCATCACAAGGCCTACGTCGACAATCTGAACAAGGCCCTCGAGGCTCACCCGGACCTGGCCGGCAAGTCGATCGAGGCGCTACTGCGCGACATCAAGAGCGTGCCGGACGCGGTCCGTCAACCGGTGATCAACAATGGCGGCGGACACCATAATCACAGCCTGTTCTGGGCGATCATGGGCCCGGGGGCTGGTGGCGAACCGACGGGGCCACTCGCCGACGCGATCAAGACGGGCTTCGGCGACTTCGCCGCGTTCAAGGCGAAGATCAAGGAGAACGCGCTCGGCCAATTCGGAAGCGGTTGGTCATGGCTCGTCTGGGATGGCGGCAAGCTCGCGGCCGTCAAGAAGCCGAATCAGGACAGCCCCCTGATGGACGGCCACGTCCCGTTGCTCGGCGTCGACGTATGGGAACACGCATACTACCTGAAGTACCAAAACAAGCGGGCCGACTACGTCGACGCGTGGTGGAACACCGTGAACTGGAAGGCCGTCGAGGAACGCCTGGCGAACGCCAAGGCGGGCAAGTAGCACGGGAGTTTGGTCGTCCGGAGACTGCGGGGCGTCCGGGCGACCCGCCGTTCAACGCATGTCAATTTGTCGATGCGACTTCCGGCGCGCCCTCACTTCCCCGAATCCCCTCAAGCCACTCGACTCGCCCGACCGATTCAGTTGATACGCCAATTCCTGACATGGACGTCCGATGGCCCGCTTCGCCGCCTGCGCACTGCTGTTCGTCGCCGCCCACCCGGTCGTTGGCCAACCGCCGACCGTGGTACCTCGACCGGCACCGGCCCCGAATCCGCCACTCGCACCGCCCACAACGCCCACTCCGCCCGACGACGAACTGACCGTTCGCGAGGCGACCGTCGGGTACATCGATTCGCCCGCCATCGCCGACCAGGTGCGCCTGCGATCCGACTTCGGGTACGACTTTCGCGAGCCGAACCGGGCCGAGTTCTTCTACGCCCGCGGCAAGGCGCGCGGCCCCGGACTTCCGAGAGGCGAGCGAGCGATCGACTTTCAGGATCACATGTTGTACCTGGAAAAGACCGTCGCTCCCGGTTGGTCCGTGTTCGCGGAAGGCGGGGTTCGCGCGTTGAACCCGGACCTCAATGCGAACGCGATTGGGATCGGCGACACCAACCTGGGCTTCAAGTACGCTTTCCTCCAGAGCGCATCGTCGCTCTACACCTGGCAACTGCGCACCTACCTGCCAAGTGGCGCGGCCAGTCGGGGCCTCGGCAATCGCCACGTGAGCGTGGAGCCGGCCCTCCTTGGGTTCACGCAACTCACCGATCAACTGGGGCTCGCGAGCGAGCTTCGCTACTGGCAGCCGATTGGCGGAACGGACTTCGCGAGCGGCGTCGTCCGTTACGGCCTTGGCCTGCGGTACGCGTTGTGGGACGGCTTTGGTTGCCGGGTGTCGCCGACGGCCGAGGTGATCGGCTGGTCGGTCCTGGGCGGTCACGAGAGTCGTCTCGAGCCAGACGGCTCGGCCCCAACGCGGGATTCCGCGGGCACCACGATCGTCAATGTGAAGCTTGGCGCACGCGTCGATTTCGGCGAGCGGGCCGGCCTCTACGCGGGCTACGGGCGAGCGATCACCGGCGAGCGCTGGTATCGGGATGTGTTCCGCATCGAGTTCCGCTGGCTGTATTGATGGCCTTGCGAGTTGATGTCGCGTGTGCGACGGCGACCCCGGCCTCGAAGCCATCGGCCGGGGCTAGCTGCGT
>JANLUE010000128.1:0-9611 GCA_031363325.1 Gemmataceae bacterium | reverse complement strand
CTCCCTCGCCGTCGCCACGTTGCCCAACCACTTTGTACTTCAGACTCGCGATTGGCTCGTCTTTTTTCAGTTGACCGAGAGCGATGTCACCGTCCTCTCTATCATGCGGCCCGATGTACTCCGGGCCGTTCAGCCGAACGGTCAAAAACGACCATGAAGTCATTCCAGCCGCTCGAATTCGACCTGTCACGATGTCGTGATGAGTTGGACCGATTCAAATTATTGTTGGATTCGCGGCGTGAATTGGCCGAGCGAGAGCACTTGAAACCGCTTTTCCAGAGTTGCCCGCACCTGACGGCGTTTATCGGCGCATTGGTCCCGGAGATTGGTCCCGCGGACCGCATCGCCCATGAATTTCAAGTCTTCGGAGACTATTCGGCGGACATCGTCATCGGCAATTCCGAGCGTCAGGCCTATTGCGCCATCGAACTCGAAGACGCCCAACCCGATAGCGTTTTTCGTCCAGTTGGGAGGAAGGCGACATCCGAATGGGGCCGAAGGTTCGAACACGGATTCAGTCAACTTGTGGATTGGTTCTTCGCCTGGGACGACCACAAATCGAGTGAAGGATTCGCAAAGCAATTCGGCTACGGCCACGTTGAGTTTTATGGCCTGCTCTTGATCGGACGGACGGCGGGAATATCCGAAGCCGACCGAACTCGCCTCCGCTGGCGCTCGGGGCGCGTTTCGGTCAACTCGCACAAAGTGTATTGTCGAACTTATGATGATTTGTACCAGTCGCTGGACAAAGACTGGCGGCTGCTGTCGTTGACCACGCGACCATCATCTCCTCAGACGGCGACTCGCGAACCGACCTGATCGATCGGCATGAACGTGATCCGGGAAATCGCCGCTGGTCAGGCGACGACTGTCGAAGACGTCGGCGTGCCGGCCAAGCTGCGGGACGAGGAGGAGTGACGTCGCGGAGATCGGCGTGACGAAGTAAGTTGAAAATGACGAATCTCGGTTGAGGCTGTAACCGTGCTACCGGACTTTTCCGTATCCAATTTCCGTTGTTTCCGAGAACTCACCGTCGATCGGTTGAGCCGAGTCAACTTGATTGTTGGCAAGAACAACGTTGGCAAGACGGCGCTGTTGGAGAGCCTGTTTCTGTATGGGACCGGGGGAAAGGGAGCGACCGTCCAATTTCTATTGGCCTGGCGGGATGATTTTGGCTCGAAGTCGGGAACCTATCCATTCGACCTAAGAGATACTTCACTCGTCCATCGATCAAATGGCTTCAAGCTCAATTCTCGGATTGTCGAACTCGGTCCATCAAAGTCGTCCTTCAAACTTGTTGTGGCCAGAAGTCGAGAAGACATACCGGATGGGTTTTCGGGAATGGACATGTCGGCGGAGTCGCTGATTCCAGGTGGTGGAATGCCGGCCGTCCAGATAGGAAGCAAGACACACCAGGCAAGTTAGGCGTTTGGCTTCCTAAGCCGAAGGTCGATCTTATCACCCCAGCCCAAGTTTCCTCTGGAGACCTCGGCCATTGTCGATGAATCCCTTCGGGATGCTTCTGAAACTGGGTGCGTGTTTCTGCCGATTCGAACCCTCCATCGAGACGTTATCGCGGCTTGGTGGGACGCGATGGCACTCTCTGATTCCGAGACGGAGATTGTCGAGTGCCTACGCCTGATCGAGCCTCGACTCGAACGCATCGCTCTGATCCAACATCCGTATGCGACAGAGAGCCGAATGCCCGTCGTTCGACTCATGGGTCATTCGGACGTGGTCCCACTCAAGAATCTGGGTGCTGGCACCGAGCGACTGTTTCAACTCGCGGTCGCGGCTCAACGCGCCGGTCAAGGCTTCGGCAATTCGGAGAGATTTCCGAAGCTCGATTCGCCCTTCCTCCTTGTTGATGAGGTGGAGAACGGGATTCACTACTCTGCCCTGGCAAGCGTATGGGCATTTGTCTTTCGCGTGGCACGAGAGCGGAACCTCCAAGTCTTCGCCACGACGCACTCCTGGGATTGCATCGAAGCCTTCCAGCGGGCCGCGGCCAAGGCGGAGCCGGGCACTTGTCAAATCATCGGCCTCCAGCGTTCACGCATCTCGCACGAAATCGAGGCGGCGGTTTACGAACAGTCCGAACTGCCAATGATCGTGGACCGCGAGATCGAGGTGCGGTAATGGTCGCCGAACTCGTGGCCGAGGGGCCGGATGATTTTCATGTGATCGCCACACTTCTGGCGCATCACAACGTACCCGAATCATTCGACTTCAAGAAGCGAGACTCCAAGTCGGGCGGCGTTGAATTCTTGCTCGACGAATTGAAGATTCGCTTGCGGAGGCCCGATCTGACCCGATTCGGACTTGTTGTCGACGCCGACTGGGATCTCGATGCGCGTTGGCAGTCGCTTCGCGATCGATTTCGAAACATTAATCCCACTTACGATTTGCCGGACAAACCCGCGGCAGGCGGCTTGGTTCAGGACTTCCCCGACAATCGCCGAATCGGCATTTGGCTCATGCCGGACAACACGTTGTCGGGAATGCTTGAGTCGTTCGCTCGCCAACTCGTTCCCACGGGCGACGAGCTTCTGCCACTCGTCGAATCGTTCGTCGACGGACTGCCGGCAACGGCCAGACGATTCCCAACCGAACGACGCCCGAAGGCGATCATTCATTCCTGGCTTGGCCTTCAGAGTGAGCCCGGCAAGCCGCTTGGCCAAGCCATCACGGCGCGGTATCTCGACCCGGCCAGCCCAATCGCGACGGAATTCGTCGCCTGGATTCGCAGGCTTTTTGTCGAACCGACACATTGATGATGGAACTCCGAAGTCAACCGATCCAGGCCTCGCGCCGCCCCTGGCCCAACCGTGAAGATCCAGCCCGTCCACAACACCGCGTACTCGGTCACGTTGCCGCACTCCCGCGATTGCGTTCAACGGGTCTGGGATCGAATCGGCGCCTGAATTCGTGGTGTCGAGCCAACCGCCCACCCGACGCCTATCACGACTCGTATCTCTTCCCAACGACGAACGAACATGACCCCCACCCAGGCGACCACCCATTTCTTCAACCGCGCGGCCGACTTGCTCGGGCTGCCCGAGCGGGAGCGGAAGCAACTCGTCACGCCGTTCCGCGAAATCAAGGTCGAGTGTTCCTTCGCCCGCGACGATGGCTCGCTGGCGACGTTCGTGGGGTTCCGGGTCCAACACGACAACTCGCGCGGACCGATGAAGGGCGGGATTCGCTATCACCCCCAGGTCGACATCGACGAAGTGAACGCCCTGGCCGCGCTAATGACCTGGAAGACGGCCGTCGTCGATTTGCCGTACGGCGGGGCGAAGGGCGGCATCGCTTGCGATCCGCGCGAGCTTTCCAGCGGCGAACTCCAGCGCTTGACGCGGGTGTTCACGCAAAAGGTCCACGATCTGATCGGCGTCTACACCGACGTGCCGGCCCCGGACATGGGCACCAACGCCCAGACGATGGCCTGGATCATGGACGAGTACAGCAAGTTTCACGGCCACGCGCCGGGTGTTGTGACCGGCAAGCCGATCGAGTTGGGCGGGTCTCTCGGCCGCGAGGCGGCGACCGGGCGGGGGCTGTTGTTCGCGGCGGAGTGCTTGTTCGAGGAGCTCGGCAAGAACATATCCGATTTTACTTATGCGATTCAAGGCTTCGGCAACGTGGGCTCGTGGGCCGCGCGCTTGTTCCACGCGGCCGGCGGCAAGATCGTTTCGGTCGGCGATGTGACGGGTGGAACCCGCAATCCAATGGGGCTCGACGTGTTGGCCCTGGTCGCGCACGTCGAGAAGACGAAGGGCATCGCCGGGTTCGCGGGCGGCGAGGCGTTCCCGGTCGAAGAGTCCCTGTATCAGGCGTGCGACGTGCTCATCCCGGCGGCCCTGGGCGATGTCTTGCACGGCGATAACGCCCGCCGAGTGAACGCCAAGTTCGTGCTCGAAGGGGCGAACCACCCGACCGACCCGGACGCCGATGTCGTGTTCCAGAAGAACGGCGTGACGGTCCTCCCGGACATCTTCGCCAACGCTGGCGGTGTGACCGTGAGCTACTTCGAGTGGGTCCAAAACGTGCAGGAGTTCCGCTGGGACGAAGAGCGCGTGAACTCGGAACTTCGGAAAGTGATGCGCAAGGCCTACGTGGACCTGTCGGCGGTCCGCAAGAAACACGGTTGCGACCTGCGCACGGCCGCGTTCACCCTGGCCGTCGACCGCGTGGCGCGCGCGACGCGGCTGCGGGGGATTTGAGTCAGCGCCAGATGCGATTCACTCCGTCTGCGTCGGTCAATGTCAAAGACGTTCGTTCGGTCGAAGGGACCGACACGGCGACCTCTCAGGGCCGCTGACGTACGACGAGGTCGGGGACCCGGGCCTGTTGTTTCATCCAGACCGCATCGGGATTTGCGTTGAGGCCCGTCACATTTGAGCGCTTTGCGAAAACAAGGGCATTTCGCGTGGACGCGAGTCGCTTGGAGGTCGTCTCGCCGAGAAAAGGTTCGAGGAATGTCTCACACGGGGAGCGTGAAGGCCGGGCTCAAGACGCGGCTGATGGACGAGTACAGTCGGCACGCGATCGTCCGCCTGCCGAACGGCGTGTTCGCGGTCGCTGGGCTCATTCGGCACTTTGGGCAAGTGGCAGTCGGAACGTGAAGCGAACCCCTTGATCGGCGCTCGATGTCACGGTGAGCGTGCCGCCGTGTGCTGTCGCGATTCGCCGGGCGACCGCGAGGCCCAGCCCAAGCCCTTCGACGCCGTCACGGCGAGCCGTTTCCGCCCGAACGAAGGGTTCAAAGATCCGCTCCAAGTCGGCTTCATCAATTACGGCCCCGGAGTTCGAAATCGACAATTCGACGGCGTTCCCGACGGGCGCGACGCGGATCGCGATGGGCGTGCCCGGTGGGCTGTACTTGCAGGCGTTGTCGAGGAGGACGTTTACGAGTTCGCCAAGCAAGACGGCGTGAACGGAGGCGCGATTCGACTCGGCTTCGATCCGGAAGTCGCGGGCCCGCGCGTGTCCGCTCCACGCCTGGCGAATGTGCTCCGAAAGCCATGGCCCGAGGTCGAGGATCTCCCGGTCCGGGAGTCGGGCTTCGGTATCGGCCCGGGCGAGGAACAAGAGCGCGTCGACGATCTTGCGAAGGCGATCGGCTTGTTGATGGACCGACGAAAGCGTTTGCCGATATTCCTCGGGCGACCGTTCGCGACGCAGTGCGACTTCGGTCTGGCCGAGCAGGGCGGCCAGTGGCGTTCGCAGTTGATGCGACGCTTCGCCGGTGAAGCGCCGCTGACGCTCGAACGATTCCTGGACGCGATCGAGCAGGCCGTTGAAGTCTTCGCCGAGCGTGGTTAGTTCGTCGCCGGCGGCCGAAACGTTCAAGCGCCGACGGAGGTCGGACCCGTCCATGTCCCGAGCGTCGTCGGCCATCTGCGTCAACGGACGAAGCACCGATCGGCCAAACGCCCGGCTAACGAACAGCGTCATCGTCCACAGGCCGACGCACATTCCGATCAACAGGAGGGCCAGTTCGCGAAGTTCCGAATGAATGGGAGCGACGGAAGTGGCAACCGTCAGGTTGAGGGCGGGATACGCCCGCTCCTTGTCCTTGGCGGTGTGCGGCTGGATCGCTCCCTCGGGCATGATCCACGCATGCCGAACTTGCCAGCGTTCGTCGCGCCATTCGTGCCGGGCCTTTGCCCGTTGTTCGGCGAACAACTGTCGGGCCAACTCTTCAAGAAAATCGACGTCCGGCCCGCCCCGGTCCACGACGTTGCCCGTTGGGTCGGTCACCAGCCAGGCGATACCATCGCCCACGGCCAGGCGACGCTCGCCCGGCTCCCACTCGATGCCCGCTTCGTTTTCCTCGGTGGCGGCGGTCAACACGTTGAGGGCGTTGTGCAAGCGCTCGTCGAGTCGGCCGTGCAAATGGCGCCCGACCGCGCCGTGCAATAGGAACGAAAACCCGGCGAGCGCGAGCCCCAGGCCGGCGAGGGAGAACGCCGTCAAGCGGGTGGCGAGGGTCATGTGCCGGGCTCCGCGCCGAACCGATAGCCGCGATTGCGAAGGGTATGAATTAGACGTGGGCCGTGCGCTTCCAGCTTGCGGCGCAACTCCATGACGTGGACTTCCAACGTGTTCGAGGTCCCATCGTAGCGCTCGTCCCAGACGTGTTCGTAGATGCGCGTGCGGCTCAGCACTTCTTCGGCATGGCGCAGAAAGAACACGAGCAGGGCGTGCTCCTTGGCCGTCAGGTCGAGCCGATGCCCCGCCCGCTCGGCTCGCTGGGTGCTCAGGTCCACCCGGACATCGGCGTTCGCCACGATCGGGGTGCTTTCGCCGCCACCGCGTCGGGCCAAGGCGCGGACTCGAGCCAGCAATTCCTCAAACGCGAACGGTTTAGTCAGGTAATCGTCGGCCCCGCAATCGAGGCCGCGAACTCGGTCCGGAATCGAGTCGCGGGCCGTCAGAAAGAGAACGGGATCGGCACGGCCGGCCCGGCGAAAACGTCGCAATAGACTTAGGCCATCCTCGCCGGGCAACCACCAATCCAGCAGGATCACGTCCCACGGACCGCCGGCCAGATGATGCCAGCCGGCGTTCCCATTGGCCGCCCGTTCGACGACGTACCCTTCCTCCCGGAGACCGCGGACGACGAAGTCGGCGATCCCGTCCTCGTCTTCAATCAACAGGAGACGGAGACCCATTTCGCCTACTTGTCCTTCTTCTCTTCCTTGTCGTCCTTCTTGTCTTCGGTCTTGATAATCTTGCCATCCGGGGCCACCTCGACTTCGATCGTCTTCTTGTCGGCCGTCACCAAGAGAACCTCGTAGTACGCGATGGCTTCCTTGCCGTCGGTCACTTTCGTCATCTCTTCGGCGACCTTGTAGGTGGCCTTCGGATACTTCGCTTCGATCGCCTCGGCGACGGCCTTTGGCAGATCTTTGACGGCGATTTGCTTCTCGATCAGGGTGATGGCGCCTTCGGGGGTCAGCATCACGTCGATCTTTGTTTCGCCGTCCTTGATGGTGACTTCGTATTCGGTTTTGCCGTCCTCGGTCTCCTTGGCGGCCTCGACCATCTCGGCTTTCGGGAACCGCTTCTTGACGGCCTCCACGACCGCTTTGGGCAGTTTGTCGAGGGCGATCTTCTCTTCGTCCGCCCGGCCGATGCCGGCCAACATTACCGTCGCCGCCAGGGCCAAGAGCTTCGTACGCATGGATCACCTCTTCGTTGCGGGGCGTGGAGAATGCTATCCGGTAACCGTAAACAAGCCGTGAAGAGAAGATAAACAATTCCTTATCCGTCCGGCGCGCCCGACTCGCCATGTCGATGAGCGCCCGATAAACCACTTCGATGAATCCCGTCGATGCCCTGTTCGGCCGGCTGCGGTCCGAAGGGCGCAAGGCCTTCATTCCGTTCCTCACGGCCGGCGATCCGAGCGCGGGTGCCACCGCCGAACTCTTGCCGCGCGTCGCAAGCGCCGGGGCCGACCTCATCGAAGTCGGCTTTCCGTTCAGCGACCCCATCGCCGATGGCCCGGTGATTCAGGCGTCCTACACGCGCGCCCTCGACCGGGGTCTGAAAATCGATGATGTCTTCGCGGCGATTCGGTCGGCCACCAAGCAACCGGGATTCACGGCCCCGGTCGTCGGCATGGTGTCGTACTCGCTGATCCATCGGCGTGGGCCGAGCGAGTTCGTGTGGGCCGCCATGGACGCGGGAATGAGCGGGCTGATCGTTCCCGATCTCGTGGCCGACGAAGCGGGCCCGTTCGCCGACCTCTGTCGTCGAGCCGACTGCAAGCTGATCTTGCTCGTGACTCCGACGACCACGGACGCACGGGCGGCTCAAATCGTGAGCCTGTGCACGGGCTTCGTGTATTGTGTGAGCCTCGTCGGGATCACCGGCGAACGCGACGCCTTGCCGCCGGAACTCGGCCACCACCTGGCACGATTGCGGACGATGACGAACTTGCCATTGTGCGTCGGCTTCGGCGTGAGCAAGCCGGACCACGTCCGGCAACTGAAGGGGATCGCGGACGGCGTGATCGTCGGCAGTACCCTGGTGCGCCAGAACGAACGGGGCGGCCCGGACGCGGTCGTTGAAACGGTCCGCGAGTTGTCGGCCGCCCTCCGCTGAGATGGCGATGCCACGAACTCTCCTATTCCTGACGCTCCTCGCTGTCGGCTGCAATCGCTCGCCGTCGTCGGCCATCGTTGAAGTCGGCCACGTCCCCGGCGCGAACTCCGAAGAATCGCAGCGCGGCATCGACCTTGCCATTGAGGAATGGAACGCCGACCCGGCGCGGGCGTTCGCGGGACGACGACTCGTGGTTCGCCATGCCGCGCCGGGTTCGAAGCCGGATCAATGGGCCGCCCAGGCGTCGCGACTCGTCGCCTTGAACCGCGTGAAGGGGCTCATGGGCCCGGCGGGAGCCGAAGGCGTCGTTACCATCTCGATAGCCGGGGCACCAATCTCGACCGACCCGAACCTGTTCGCGATCGGCGTCGCCCCGGACGAACGCGGTCGGGTGCTGGCCCTGTGGGCGAATCAACAATTGTCCGGCCGGCCGGGCCCGATCGTTGTGGTTCGCGACGCGGGCGAAAATGCCGTCGCCGATCGATTCGCCCGCGATTGCCGGTCGTTCGCGAACGTGACCGAAACGCGAACCTTTGCGAAGGATCTGGAGGCCGCAATCGTTCTCCTGGCGACTTCGGCGGAAAGGGCACTCGAACTGATGCCCACGCTTGGCGGCCGAACCGTATTGTTCGGAGGCGAAGTAACAGAACTGCTCGCCGATGCGCGCCGCGCGGAGAACCTGATCGTGGTCGCGCCGTGCGATTTGGCCGATCAGTCGAACGCGTTCCAATCCTTCGCTCGGCGCTATCGAGATCGATTCGGCGAATCACCAAACATCTCGGCCGTGATGTCCCACGACGCGTTGCTCGTCTGGGCCGAAGCGGCTCGTCGCGCCGGGGAATTCGAGTTGCCCGCGGTGCGGGCCGCGTTGCTCGAACGCGACGCGACGTTCGAGGGCGTGGCCGGGCCGATTTGGTTCGCACCGGATCGAACGGCTCGACGAAAACTGCGCGTCTCGCGAGTTCGCGCCGGCAAGCTGGAAGCGGTCGCCGCGTTTGATCCCACGGCGCGCTGATCCGTTACTCGACCTCGGCCGTCGCCGAACTTCGGGCGAGCTGATGCTCGCGAATCAACGCCCGCGCCCGCTCCGCGTCGGCCGCGTGAACGAAGAGGGAGACTTCGGGCAACGCACCAGGGAACCCACCTTGTTGCGACCCGGCCACGGTTGCTTCGATCCCTTCCGAATCGAGCATCCCGCGAATGCTCTCAGCCTCGGTCGGATTGATCGCCTCGTACACGTCGACGGGTTCATTCGGGTCCATGGTGACGCCTCCAAGTGGGCGAGCATTTGGCGATGCACTTTCGGGGCCAACAACACGGGTGCTGAGTGTTCCATTGCGATTGAGCGGCACGTACGGAGGGACGACGCCATTGACGAGCAGAAGGTCGATGTGCCGAAACGGCGGCCCGCCCGTCGAAATGGTTTCACACTCGATGTCGACCATAGTCTCGATCTAAACTCAAGTCAGATTGAAGCCTGGAGTTTGTCTCATCGC
>JANLUE010000338.1:0-4431 GCA_031363325.1 Gemmataceae bacterium | reverse complement strand
CACCCAGCCGAGGCTATCGAGGTAGGCCGCGTTATCCAGGTTTTCTTCCTTCGGCAATTCCGCGTCTTTCTTGCGATCCTCCCGGTCCTTGTCGATCGCCTTGCGAATCAGTTTTTCCGATTCCTCGATGTTTTTGTCGTGGTCGGCCCAGATGAAGCCGAGGTCGTTGAGGAACGTGGGGTTGTCCGGATCGTCCTTCAAAAGGATCTGCAGTTGCTCGGCGCTCTTGTCGACTTCTTTCGCGTCGACGTACACATTGCTGAGGGCGTAGCGCATGCTCTTGATCAGGCCGGCTTTCGCTTTTTTGCCTTCGTCGTCTTCATCGAGCCGGGTGTTCTTCTTGAGCCGTTCGATCGACTCGAGGAACGCGTCAGCCGCCTCGCCGTAGCGTTCGGCTTCGCGAAGCACGTCGGCCTTGATCTGGATGAAGAACCAACCCCCCTTGTCCTTTTCGATCATGTTGTCGGCGAGTTTGATTGCCTCGTCGATCTTGCCGCGCTTGGCCAGGACGGTGATCAGCATCGCCAGGATGCGGGGCTTCTCCTGATTGATCGGGTTCTCGTTGTCTTCGGCCTGGAGGTCGAGGAACTCCTGGCAGGCCTGGATGGCCTCGTCATATTTTTTGTTGGCCGCGTACAGGTTGATCATGCCGACGAAGACATCGACGACCTTGTTCGCGCTGCCAAGCTTGCTCGCTTCCGTGGCGCAGGCCCGGTAGAAGACGAGAGCGGCGTCCACGTCCTTGAGTCGCTGGGCGGCGTTGGCGAGAATGAAGCACGCGTTGTAGTTGAGCGGGTTCGGCTTCTCGTCTTTGACAACCTTGACGGCGGCCGCGACCAACTTTTTGGCGTCGGCCTCAACCTTGAGGATCTCGGCGAGCTTGGTGCCCATCGCCGTGTTGCCAGTCACCCGATTGAGGGCGACGGCCTTCTCGCGTAGGGGGTCGTCTTCAGCCAAGGCCCGGCCGGTCGATCCGGCGAGTAGGCCCACGGTCAAAAGAAGCAGGCGAACGGTGGCCCGGTTCATTGCAACTCTCTCGAACGGAAGATTCGATTCAATCCGCGCATCTTAACGAAATCGCCCAGTCGGTGCCATGCCGATTCGCGACCCGACCGGATGTGCGCTTTGTGTGCTAAGGTTCGACATTCGATCACGCCCAGACCCTCGGACCCGTCGCGTGAGCCGCATTCGCCTCGAAGCCGGCTGTGAGCCGTTCCCCGGCCTGAAGCTGGTCCAGCTTCGGGGTCGCGGCGGGTTCGCCGAAGTCTGGGAAGCGATCAACCCGAAAAAAGAGCGGATCGCGGTCAAATTCATGGCCAGCCGCAATTCCGGGTCGAGTTCGACCGAGACGCGGATCATCCAGGCAATTCAGAAGCTCGACCACCCCAATCTCCTCCAAATTAATCAGGTCTGGAGCATTCCGGACTACATCGTCGTGGCCATGGAGTTGGCCGACGGCAGCTTGCTCGACTTGCTGGACATCTATCAGGCCGAGTTCCGACACGCCTTGACGGCCGAACTCGTTCTCAACTACCTCGCCCAGGCGGCCAAGGCGCTCGACTACCTGAACGCCCGCAAGCACACGTACGAGGGCCGCAAGGTCGGCTTCCTTCACCGCGACGTGAAGCCGAGCAACTTCCTGGTCGTCGGCGAAAAGGTCAAGCTCGCCGACTTCGGCCTGTGCGTGCCGATGGGCGGGTTCCAGACACATTGCGATCGGTGTGGCACTCTCGACTTCGCCGCCCCCGAAGTCCATCGCGGCGCGATGGCCGAGACGAGCGATCAATACAGTTTGGCCGTCACGTATTACCATCTGCGAACGGGCGAGTTCCCGTTCCCGACGCCGCCCGCGAGCTTTCGACGCGATTACAGTTATCAGCGCCCCGCCCCGGAACTCGGCGGCGTATCGCATGCCGAGCGCCTCGTCCTCGAACGGGCCCTGCATCTCGAACCGAACACGCGCTGGCCCTCGTGTACGGCGATGGTGGAAGCGTTGAGCTACGCGCTGGCTCACCCCGATCTGGTCGCGCCCGGCGCGGGTTCGCGATTCACGACCGCGTCGACGGTGTCGAACAGCCGCGCGCCGGCCCACGCGGGGAAATAGAACCACATCCGCGAGAACGTTAGCCGCGAGGCGCCAGCCGAGCGCGTCACTCGATTGCGCGATTGGAGTTCGCGGATCTCGGGACAAATCGGAGTCGCCTGCGGGAATCCGCGTGACGCGCTCGGCTAGCGCCTCGCGGCTAACGATCTCGGAAAACAGATGCTTGCCCCCTTCTTCCGACTCGCGATGGCCGCCCCGGGGCGGCAGACGGCGTTCCGTCGAGCCGCGATTGGCCACCTCCTGTTCGTCGCGGCCGCCGCATACGTGCTGCACACGTCAACCACCTACAAGACGCAGCAAACCGTCGGTTATGGGCTCGTCGGAGCGGGCATCGTTCAGGGGGCGATCCTGATTGGTTGGCGATTGGCGCAGTTGCCGAAGAGTCAGGCGCTCGAATTCCTGCTGGTCTCGCCAGTTCGGCCGCGCCGCCTGTTCCTGGCTGAAGCGCTGGTTGGACTCGGGCGGTTCACGCTCGTACAACTGGCCGGCTTGCCGATTTTGCTCACGCCACTTCTCGAAGGTTCGTTGCAAGTCGGCGACGTGGTTCTGTTGATTGGCTTGCCGTATGTCTGGGGTGCGATGGCCGGGCTCGGGCTTACGGTTTGGGCTTATGAAACGCGCACCGTCAAGCGGATCGGCGAAGTCATTAGTGGGCTTGGGATTCTCGTCTATCTGACGGTTGGCGTCCTGGCCGGCGAACGCTTGAAGCAATGGGTCGACGAATTGCCCGGCGGCCTCGCCGACCTGACGATTCAAAGCGTGCGGACGTTGAACGCGTACAACCCGTTCGGCGTCGTGCAATTCTGGTTCGACCCGTTCCATGCCGCCCCGATGGTCGCGGTCGATCGGGCGATCATCGTGACCGCGATCGGGTTGTTCGCGTGCGTTTTGTTTCTCGCGCGCGGCATGAGTCGCTTGAAGGGGCACTTCCACGATCGGCACTATCGACCCATCACCGATACGCGGCTGGCCCAGACGGAACGGATCGGCGAACGCCCTCTGTCCTGGTGGGCGGTTCGTCGTGTGATGGAATATTCGGGCCGGGTGAACATCTGGCTCGCGGGCGGGTTTGGTTTGCTGTACGCGGCTTACATTCTCGCGGGCGATCACTGGCCGCCGTGGCTCGGCCGAGCCGTGTTCGAGTTATTCGAGCGAATGGGCGGTGCTCCCGCACTGGTCACCGGCCTCGTCGTACTCGCCGCGGTCCCGGCCGCATTTCAATATGGCCTTTGGGACTCGACCGTTCAGGATCGTTGTCGTCGGCTCGAACTGTTGCTGCTCACCGAGCTCGATGGTACGGACTACTGGCACGCGTCGATGTCGGCGGCGTGGAAGCGCGGTCGCGGCTATATGATCGTGGCCTTCCTACTTTGGGGCGCACTGTTGCTCTCGGGTCGATGTTCGCCCGCCCAGGTGAGTGCCTCGGTCGCGGCGGGCGTACTCTTGTGGGGCTTTTCGTTCGTTGTCGGCTTCGCGGCCTTCAGCGGCGGAGCGCAGGCGAACGGACTCGGTTCGTTTCTCACGCTTGGCCTCCCCCTGGCGGCCGCTGGTCTGTTGCGCGTCGGCGGCCCGAGCGCGATGGCCCTTGTCCCGCCCGGCGCCGTCTTCGCCGGCCTGACCGATCAACCCGCCTGGCACTGGCTGCCGGGGCCGCTCGTCACGGGCCTATTCACGATCTGGCTGGCCCGCCGTATCACGGGCCGCTGCGAATCGCACCTTCGACGCTGGTACGACTTGAACCAGGGTGCCCGGCCAGCGACTGCGTGAACGGGCCAGGTCCGATTGGCTGTCGTGCACGATCGATTCACCATCGGCCACATGTCTTCCGCGACGAATGGCGTCACGGCTTGATTGAACAAACCGTGACAGCCCGATCGATGCCGAACTGTCTCGGACCGCTATCCGAGTCTACTTCTCCGACATCTCCATCAAAGCTTTGACGAGTTCGCCGATCGTGGCCGGGAACTTGGCTGTCACGCCGACGACTTGCTGGCCACCCTCGACGCCGTGTCGAAGCAACAACTCGGGCTTGGCGGCTTTCTTCAGGCCGGCCTTTTCGACGGCGGCCAGTTGCGTCTCGGCTTGCTTCAACAAGCCCTGGCAGGCCTGGTCGATGGCGTTGGCGTCGGCCGGGGTCGCGCAATGAACGCTGACATTGAACTCGCACGCTTTGCCGGCCCGGAACCCGGCGACGGCGCTGTCGGCCCGGCCGAAGATATCGGCCAATGCCGCGAAGATCGCCTTCTCGCCTTCGTCTTTCAGGTCCGGCGGCGGCGTCAGTTTCTTGGCGAGTCGCCCCTTCGGGTCGGTCAGCGAGTACGCGAACA
>JANLUE010000125.1:0-4433 GCA_031363325.1 Gemmataceae bacterium | reverse complement strand
ACGCAGCTAGCCCCGGCCGATGGCTTCGAGGCCGGGGTCGCCGTCGCACACGCGACATCGACCTGGTATGTGCTCTAATTCACGCGGCGCACCCGCTTTCACAACTCCAACCGAAGGACTGATCAATGCCAGTGAAAAAAGACGCGTCCGGCCAGCGCTCCGTCGAGGCCGAAGTCGAAGTCCCCGGCACTCCCGAGGAAGTCTGGCGGGCAATCGCGACCGGCCCCGGCATCTCCTCGTGGTTTGTGCCAAGCACGTGTGAGGAGCGAGTCGGCGGCACGGCCACGAACAACTTCGGCCCCGGCATGGAATCGAATGCGACGATCACGGCCTGGGACCCGCCCCACAGTTTTGGGGCGGACACGGAAGAAGGGCCGCCGGGCAAAATCGCCACGGAATGGATCGTCGAGGCTCGGGCGGGCGGAACCTGCGTCGTGCGCGTGGTGCATCGTTGGTTCGCCAGCACGGACGATTGGGACCAACAGTTTGAAGGACACACCCACGGCTGGCAGTCGTTTTTCCGAATCCTGCGGCAGTACCTGGCGCACTTCGCTGGGCAACCGTGCTCGGCCTTCCAACTCATGGGCTCGGCACCCGAACCCAAGTCAACGGCCTGGGCCGCATTGATCGATTCGCTGGGCTTCGGCGGCGCCTCAGTCGGGTCGCGGCTCGAAGGAGCCAAGACCGTTCCACCGATCGCCGGCTTCGTCGAACGGGTTGGCGAAGGGGACTACCCGGAGGAATTGCTGCTTCGGCTGGACGCGCCGACTCCAGGGCTCGCCCACCTGTTCGCCATGCCGATGGGTGGCACGGTGCTCCTCTCGATGCGCCTGTTCCTCTACGGCGACCGGGCCGCCACCGCCGCGACCCGCGACGAACCGCTCTGGCGTGCGTGGATGGAGAAGAACTTTGGAGGGCCGAAGGGCTACTAATAGAGGCGGTCCCGTTCGAGGTGTGCTTCGGCTATGCCATCACCTTGCGATTGTACACGACCGCATGCCGGGTGTGAACGTCCTGGCGACACGGCCTTGTACACAGTGGCCGACGAACGGGCATTACGTTGTCGCGTGGTTAATTGGTAGGCTCTCGGAAGACCGATCCCGCGAATCAGAAAGCAACCGTGACGCGAATCCTGCCATCCTTGATCGTCGTGTTGCTCGGAGTCGGTGCTGCGGCCGCGTTGCGCACGCAGTTTCGCTCCCGGCCGGCCACCGCTTCACCCGTCCCGGCCGGCGACCACGAGATCGCCTGGATCCACACGACGACCAATCCACAAACGTGGGAACGCTTCGTGGCCGGCGTGTTGCAGACGCGCCGGCAGATCCCCGGTCTCGAAGTCGACGACTCGCGGGCCTTTCTGGACCAAACAGCAGCGGTCCCGGAAGTCGTCCTTTCGATGAAAGGTCGGCCCGGCAAACTTCGGCTCCGTTGGTACAAACTGTCCAGCGAAGTCGGCAATCGCGAATGGGTGAAGGCCCTCGCCGAACGCGACCCGCCCCCGCTCGCGTTCATGGGCGGGGGGACGAGCGATCGCGCCATCGACCTGGCCCAGGCCTTGAACGAACGGACGGAATGGAAAGGAACTCGGCCGCTCTTCCTCATCACGACCGCGACAGCCAACCGCATCGATCCGAATGCGCTACGTCCCGAGCCGTTGATCGATGTTTACCCCCGCCGAACGTTTCGCGGCTGCTTCACGAACGAAGCGATGGCCCGAGCCGTCGTCGATTTCGTCTGGCAGGCGGATGACCTGAAGCCGAACGGCAAAGAAGCGGCCCGGGCCCACGTCATCGCCTGGGAGGACGACCCGTACTCCGTCGACTTGGCCGAACAGTTCGAAGGCCGTTTTCGCGAACGGAAGGACCTGGGGGTTCCCTTGCGAACGGTGCTCGATCGCGTGAGCTATAGCGTTGGCACGTTCTTCGACCCGAACCCGCCCGAGCGCGAGGTGATGGAACGAATCATTCCGGACATCACGGCCCATCCGGGCGAACGCTCGCTCCTGGTGTTGCCAGCGGTGACGCAACCGGCGCGGCGAATCCTGCGGGCCTTCGCCGCCGATACGCCGATGATCGGCCAACAACTCGTCGCGATCACCGGCGATGGCGTGTCGTTCAACATGACTTATCGGGATGGCGATGTCGCCTGGCCGATCCGCGAACTCTCGATTCCGTTCGTCTTCTTCGCGCACCAGAACCCGGTCGATTGGGACGGCCCGTCCGGACTCAGTCTGCCGAACAGCACGGACGATGTCCTGCTTTTCGCGGACATGGTGCGCGTGTTGGCCGAGCCGGTGTTTTCGGCGAACGGCGTGGCCGATGCGGACGCCCTGGCCGTGAAGTTGCGAACGCGCGAGCCGCCGTTCTTCACCCCCGACGGCGAGCGTCGCACCGGCGAAGGTGAACACGTCGTGGTCCTACGGCCGCAGTTCGTCGAAGGAGGCCGAGTCGCGCGCGAAGCGATCTTCGAAGTTTTCACGCAACGCAACGGCAAATGGGAATTGGTGCGGCGACTGGTGAAGTGACTACATTGAAGCTTCATGCGAACCGGTTTTCTGTTTTTCGAGTTCTTCACGGACTTGCCACGGGCGTTCTTTCAACTGGCGCGTCGGTCGCCCAATCTTGCGGACCAGTATCACGAATCGCGATCGATCGAGTTGAAGGATTCGGCCTTGCGCCTGGACGGTGTGTTCCTGCCAAAAACGCCGGGTCAACCTGTCTATATCTGGGAGGCTCAGTTCTATCGATCGGACGCGGCTTATGCGAACCTGTTTCACAAGGTGTTCCGCTTTCTGGAACAGGAAGACACGAACCTAGACTTCGTGGCGGTGCTGATTTACCCCAGTCGATCGTTCGAGCCGAAGCATGTAACGCCGTATCGGAACCTGATTCACTCGGACCAGTTCGTCGCCGTGTATCTGGATGAACTCCCCGAACCGGGCCCCGGCGACTTCGAATTCAGCGTCTTGAAACTGATTGCTTTCGAGCCCGACGTGGCCCTCGCCCGTGCGCAGGCGCTGATTCCGGCCGTTCAATCGTCGCCGCTTCCCGACGAAATCCGCCGAATGCTTGTACAATTCATTGAAACCGTCATGGCGTGCAGGTTTCCCAATTGGGGACTCGAGGAGGTCGCCAGAATGTTGCAACTGACCGATGGCCGCGAAACCCGGCTCTACAAACAGGGACTTGAACAGGGTCATCAAGAAGGCGAGGCCCAGGGCGAATTGCGAGCGCGGATTGCGATTGCGAAGCAATTGCTGCGCAAGGGCCGACCGGTCGGCGAGATTGTTGAAGATACCGGTCTCTCGGCCGAGCAGGTGCGGAACTTGATCCTGTGAGTTGAATGATTCTCCGCGCGCTACCGTTGACTCGGACGGTGCAACCGTGATGGCGTGCAAGTTTCCCAATTGGGGACTCGAGGAGGTCGCCAGAATGTTGCAACTGACCGATGGCCGCGAAACCCGGCTCTACAAACAGGGTGTCGAACAAGGCCATCAACAAGGCCATCAACAAGGCGTGCAGGAAGGCGAGGCTCAGGGCGAGCTGAGAGCACGAATTGCGATTGCGAAACAACTGCTGCGCAAGGGCCGACCGGTCGGCGAGATTGTCGAAGATACTGGACTCTCGGCCGAACAAGTGCAGAATCTGACTCCTTGAGTCGAGAATGTGGACCGTGCCGAATCTCCTTTGAGGAGTGCATGTCCGAGCCGATTGCGATCCCCTACTGGAAATACGTTCGCGCCCTGGGGCCGATCGTGCTCTTTTGGGCGGCGCTGGTCGGATGGCTCGCGTATCTATTGAACGAACGCGGCAAGTTCACCTTGAAGGCGGACGAGGCGATTCTGCACGAATGGATCGACGAGGGGCGATCGTTTCGCAAAACGCTCCCCGAGGTCATCCGCGAATATTTGTTCCGGCTCGACGATTATCACGGCAACGTCGACGCGCCCGAAGTGCGGCTCAAGGCCGAGGAGATCGGCGTCCAGCTCAAGGCGATGGCCGACCCGATTCGACTGTACCAGGGTCAACTGCCCATTTTTCTCGAAGTCTATTTGCTCGAGATTTCCTTCGTCGATCGACCCGACGAGGTTCGCCCGATCTTCTGGGACTCGCCGGTCCCACGGCCACGCGAGCCGGATCGCGAACACGTTCGACAATTGCACCACGCCGTCGCCCAGAGCGATGGCAAGATCGTCGCCACGATTCGCTGCGAATATCGGATGCACGCCTTCAACACCTTGCAGACGAACGAAGAGAATCGGCAACGCGAATACTGGTGGGTGGCGGCTGTTGTCCTGGGCGGTAGTACGCTGGCGCTCGCGTGGGTCTGGACGTTTCTGCGTCGCGAACGTCGTCGCGAGGTCGATCGACTGGAGACGGAACGGGCCCGCGAACATGCCGAGGTCCTGATGCTCGCGGCCAAGATCGAAGCGC
>JANLUE010000118.1:0-3158 GCA_031363325.1 Gemmataceae bacterium | reverse complement strand
GTTGCCCGACTCGCGTTCGGCCTACTACAAGCTGGGGTTCTTCTTCGATGAAGCGACTTTCGGCTTGCCTCGGCATGTCTTCGTGAAAGCGCAGCGGGCCGAAGGGGTCGCGTTCGACGCCGGGTTCCGGGCCTTGCACGTTGGTCGGGCAGCAAGCCGATTCCGCGCCGTTGGCTCGCTCGCGAACGCGGAACGGGCCGGCCGCGACGTGGTGATTCTGCATCATCCGGTGTTGGCGCTCGGTAACGCCGAGATCGCGGAGGTTGCGGCCGCCGTTCGCAAGACGTATCGTAACGCCTCACGATTTCGCTAAATCCCGCCTGCCGGAAAGGACCGTTCATGTCCCCCCTTCGCGTTTTAACAGTTGCGCTCGTGTTCGTGGTCGCCCAATCGGCGAAGGCCGCCGATTCGGCCGTCGGCACCTGGCGGACCAGTTTCCCGATCGAAACGCAGCGCGGCCAACTCTCGTTGAATCTGCTCTTCCTGTTTGGCGAAGCGGACGGCAAGGGCGTGGCCGACTTCCTCGATAGCACCCCGCCGCTTCCCGGCGAACCGAGCATGGACCTCACCGTCAAGGAAGAGTCGGTTCAATTCAAACTCAAGTTCGGCCCCAACGCCTGGTCGTTCGATGGGCGATTGCAACCGGGCGGCAAGCGCATCAAGGGCAGCCTCGACGTTGGCCGCGAAATCATCCTGATCGACCTCGTGAAGTCGAACTTGAAGTCGGTGAGCAAGGACCCATTCGCGGCGAATCGCGAAGCACTCGACAACGCCGAGACGCCAAACGAATTCTTCGGTGCTCTGTTCCCGATCCTCGGGCAAGTCGGGGCGAAGAAGGTGAAGCCGGAGGAAGTGCGGGCCTACGCCGATCGGGCCGCCAAGATGGCCGAGCCGTATGGACTCCGCTGGCAACGAACCGTCGCGTTCCGAATGGCCGACGCGCTCGCCGACCAGGAGGCGTTCGCGGGAATTGCCGTTGAACAGGCCCGCCTCGCCGAGCGGATGCTGAGCCGAACCGACGACGTGTCCACGCAACTCCAGGCGCTCGATACGTTGGCCCGCGTGCTCAAGAAGGCGAAGAAGGACGCGGACGCGAAGGAAGCCGACGCCCGCGTCGCCCGGCTCGAGGTTCGCGACTACGCGGACTACGCGAAGACGATGCCCCCCTTCAAGCCGGAAGAATTCGCGGGCCGCAAGGCGAAGTCCGATCGGGCCGTGCTCGTTGAATTGTTCACCGGTTCCGAATGCGCTCCGTGCGTGGCCGTCGATCTCGCGTTCGATTCGCTCGGCCGAACCTACAAGGCCACCGAAGTGATCTTGCTGCAATATCACCAACACATCCCCGGCCCCGACCCGCTCGTGAGCAAGGACGGCGCGAGCCGCTTCGACTTCTACGCGAAGAAAGACGACGACAAGGGCACGCCGATGCTGGTCATCGCCGGGACGGCCGACAAGTCCGGCGGCGGGTCGCAGGCCAAGCAGGCGAAGTTGAAGTATCAGGGGTACCGCGAACAGATCGAGCCACTGTTGGAAAAGCCAGCGAGCGTGAAGTTATCGGCGAGCGTCACGCTGAAGGGCAGCGAGTTGACGATCAAGGGCGTGGTGAACGAGCTTGCGAAGCCGGGGGACAAGGTTTCACTGCGGTTCGCGTTGGCCGAGGAGCGCGTGCGGTTCACCGGCGGCAACGGCATTCGATATCACCACGCCGTGGTCCGGGCGATGCCGGGCGGCGTGAAAGGGTTCCCGTTGCCCAAGGCGTCGGCCGAGCAAACCGTGACCGTGAACCTGGACGAAGTCCGGGCCGCGAACAACAAGGAACTCGACACCCTCGTGGCCGCGTTGAAGAAACAAGACGCGGACTTCTCGTTCACCTCGCGGCCGCAGGCCCTCCGCAACTTGAAACTCGTCGCCTTCGTCCAGAACGACGAAACGAACGAAGTATTGCAGGCGGTGCAAGTCGATGTCGAAGGCGCGAAGGAATAGTTCGAGGCGAACGGAGCAAGTACAAGCTCATAGTTGAGGCCGAGTCGCTTCGTAGTGTTTTCAGGCCAACGGCCTGAGATTGTTCAGCCCAGGGCAAGATGGCGCAGCCATCGCCGCCCTGGGTTACACCCGCCATAGCGTTTGGACTTAAGGCTTAAGGCCTGAGATAACTTGCCCCATCGGTTCGGGCAAACACGAGTTCGTATCTCAGGCCCTCAGCCTGAAATTTACAGGATTTGGCGGGTGTAACCCAGGGCGGCGATGGCTACGCCATCTTGCCCTGGGCTGAACAATCTCAGACCGTTGGTCTGAAAACCAATTCCCAAATTCGCTCCGCTCGCCCATCGTTACTTCGTCGGTTCGATCGCGCCGCCATTCCACGCGATGCGACAACCCGGCAACGCGGCGGCGAGTTTCTTGACGGCGGCCTCGGTGACGGGTAGTTGCGTGATGTTCAGGTTCTTGAGCTTCTTGAACCCGGCAATCGTCTCCAGGCCGGCGTCCGTCACTTTCGACGAGTACAGGATCATCAATTCGAGGTCTTTCGATTCGGTCAGGTACGTCAGCGTCTTGTCGGTCGCTTCGCAATTGGTGATCTGGACCGTCGTCAAGTGTTTCAACCCCTGGAGACAGACGAGCGTTTCATCGTTCGCGACCTTACATCGATTCACGTTGATGGCGCGAATCACGAACGGTTCCGTGGGCAGTTTGGACATGTACTTGAACGCTTGTTCCGCGCCGTTGATGACAACGGTCACGGAGTAGGCGTTCTCGATGATCCACGTGGCCGCCCGGCGGTCGGCATCGATCGCCGGCACCCACTTCGTGCCAACCAGTTTGCCGTGATGCCCCTTGCCGGACGAATCCGTGAGGACATCGCCCGACCCTTCATCGCAGTGGTAGAGGGCGACCGTGTCCTTGTCCGGCGCGAGATGGGCGGCGGGTGAGAAATCGTCCTTGTAACGAATCACGTTCGAGATTCGGATTTCGTCGAGTCGACCCGAGAAAGGGACGGCGACTTTGTCCGTGGGCCGATGATAGGCCGCCCCGATGATCGTGCCAGTCGACGGCCCGGTTTCGGCCGCGCCCGGGGTTCGCGGAATCGTGTTCGCCTTCTTTCCGTCAATGAACAGGTGCAGCGACTTGTCGTCGATTTGCAAGGCGACGTGGGCGCG
>JANLUE010000100.1:0-5216 GCA_031363325.1 Gemmataceae bacterium | reverse complement strand
CATAACACCGTGACGCCGGCGTCCGGGAGAATTCTCTCGGGCGGCGTCGACGCGAACGCACTGCACAAGCCGAAACGATTCTTCGGGGCGGCGCGGAACATTGAGGAGGGGGGGTCGCTCACGATCCTGGCGACCGCCCTCGTCGAAACGGGCTCGCGGATGGACGACGTGATCTTCGAGGAGTTCAAGGGCACCGGCAACATGGAGTTGCACCTCGATCGTCGGCTCGTCGACAAGCGAATCTGGCCGGCGATCAACATGAGTGCTTCGGGTACGCGGAAAGAAGAACTGCTGCGGCCCGAAGACGAGCTAAAGTGGGTGTATATCCTCCACAAAGTGCTCAGCGACATGAACCCGGTCGAAGCGATGGAGATGTTGACCAGTCGAATGGCTCGGTTCAAGTCGAACGCGGACTTCCTGAGCAACATGAACTTGTAATCGAGCGGGAGCGAACGCCTTGGCCAAATCGACTCGCCGGCCACGCGACGAAGACGACGAGGAACCGCCGCGCCGACGTCGCCGGGACGAGGACGACCGGGACGAGCCGCCACGTTCGCGCCGGCGCGACGTGGATGACTCGGACGAACCACCACGCCGCAAGCGCGACGAAGAACCGCCGCGTCGCCGACGCGATGAAATCGACGACGAGCCGCCACGAAAGCGCCGCCGGGCCGAAATCTCACCCGGCACGCCAACGGTCTACATCCACGAGGAGTGCAAGGGCCGCACGGAGATGCCGGAGAAGTTCATTCGCGAGTACCTGGAAAACCCGTTCGAACTCGGCGAGGAACCGACGACCGTTTGCACACGCTGCGATGAAGAGGTCGGCTGGCGCGACTGCTACTGGGCGGACACGAGACAGAACATGTACGAGTACCTGGAGGATCGCCGGGCCGAGTTGATCATCGCGGACAAAGACCCCCGACCCGATTCGCCGCCGCTCAACTGGCTGATTCCGGTGATCGGGGCGGTTCTCGGCGGTTCGCTCGCCGGTGGGTTCGGTGCCAAGATCGGCCATCGGCTCGTGGTCGGTGCGGCCGGCGCGGCCCTCGGGGCGATGCTCGGCGTCATCTACATGTTCATCGATCGCTCGCGCAACGCGACGGCCACCGAGGAATGGAACCGCAAGCTCGTAAAGCGGTATTACAAACGGCACCCGGAGGCCCAATCGAAACGACGATCTCGAAGGGACGACGACTGATGCCCTTGTTCATCGAAGGCGACTTCGCGCCGCCGACCGGCCGCTTCGCGATCGTCGCCGCCCGGTTCAATTCAACGATCGTCAATGCGTTGCTGACGGGGGCCCTCGACGGCCTGAAGCGGCATGGCGTCGCGGACGACCGCGTCGACGTGGTCCGCGTGCCAGGCTCGTTCGAGATCCCCCTGGTCGCCCAGAAGCTCGGCGAGGGAAGCCGTTACGCGGCGGTCATCTGCCTGGGCGCGGTCATCAAGGGTGACACGGACCATTACGATCACGTTTCCGGCGCGACGACGAGCGGAATCGCCCAAGCCTCGATGGCGACCGGCACGCCGATCGTCTTCGGCGTGTTGACGTGTGATACGCTCGAGCAAGCGGTGAATCGGGCGGGCGGCAAGGCCGGCAACAAGGGCTTCGAAGCCGCCGTGACGGCCATCGAGATGGCGAACTTGATGCGCAAACTGGACGACGGACGCTGATTGGAGATTGACCATGAGCACCGTTCTAACACCGACATCGCCCACGCAAGAGGACCGAGATCGGCTCGATCCGTTCCGATTCGGCTGGCGGACGGTCAAGCGAATCGGTCCAGATGGGGCGGTGAAATTTGAAGATGTGCCAATGACCTTGGAGGACGCGCTGCACCCGCAAGAGGAGGATCGATACACCCTGAGTCAAGCACACATCGACGATCGAAGTTACCTCAAGGGTGTCTTCAGGTGGGCCCTCGCCGACGAGCCTAAAACTTACGTCCTCGCCGATTGTTGTGTGGCCTGGGACGCCAACGCGGACCTCGTGCATGGCCCCGACATCATGGTCGTCTTCAACGTGGCTGAGAAGAAGCCGTGGCGAACCTTCAACGTTGTTGAGGAAGGCACTCGACCGGCCTTGATCATTGAAGTCACGTCGAAGTTTACGCGCGACAATGATGTGGAGACAAAGGTCAAAGAGTACGCCCAGGTCGGCGTGCCGCGGTACGTGATCGTCGACATCGACGAATCGAACGGGGAACGAACGATTGCGTTCATTCACTATCAACTGGCGCCGAGACGGAAGAAGTACGAGGAAGTCGCAATAGGCGCGAACGGTCGAGTGTGGCTGCCGGAAGTGGGGCTCTGGCTAGGCTGCGCCAATGGGCAGGTGGCTTGCTTCGACAAGCACGGCAAGCAAATCGCCGACCACAAGGCGTCGATCGAAGGACGCGCGGCCGCCGATGTGCGAGCTGATGCGGCCGAGCGATTGGCCGCCGAGCACGCCTCCGAGATCGAACGCTTGCAGGCCGAACTGCGCCGACTTCGCGAATCAACTCCCCCCGCCTGATCGCCCCTCGACTCGTCGCCCCGACTCTCCCCTCGCGTACCCATGCGTCAATCTTCAATCCTTTCGCTATTCCTTGTCGCAGCATCGCTCTCCGCCGCTGACGTGATCGTGGCCGAGGGGGAAAAGTTCACGCCTGCGAAGGACTCCGCTTGGAAGGTCACGCATCAACAGGACAGCTATGGGAGCCATACCTACGGCGGCATGTGGATGACGCACGGCGGTTGTCTCGGCGCGCCGGCCGAGAGCGTTGGCGATGTGGCGACCCAGTCGATTAATGTGCCGGCGGCCGGCAAGTATCGGGTCTGGAGCAAGTACCAGGCACCGCCGTATTTCAACTACCAGCACCGGATCGACGTGCGCCAGGGCGGCAAGGTCGTATTCACGCATGTTTATGGGACGAAAGGGACCGATCGGCTCTGGAGCTTCAGCGGTGTCAGCAACGAACTGTGGTGGCCCTGGGGGGTCGATCACGACGCGGCCGAGGGGGCGACCACGTTCGTCGAGCTCGCGGCTGGGTCGGCCGAGATCAGTCTCGTCACCGTGCCCAACCCGAAGCCGGCCGGCGATCGTTTCATCGATTTCGTTCTGCTCACCACGAACCTGGCCGACACCTACGAAGGCTTCAAGCCGTACACGGTCGGTTCGCCGTTCGCGAACGAGGCGCTCGCCGCGACGAAGCTTTACATGCGATTTCAGAACGCCGGAGCGAAGGCGGCGCAATTGACGATTACCCGCGGTGGCCATTTTCAGCCGCAATACGGCGGGGCCTCGACGCAAGTGCCCGCCAAGCCGGTCGAGCCAGGTCAATGGTCGTCGTGGGAGAACATCGGCCCGTTCTGTCGGCTCGTGCACGACGAGGGGCTGCAACTCACACTCGGGACAGGCAAGCCGTTCACAGTTCAATTCGCTCGCGACCCCGCCGGCAAAGTATCAGTTGGGGAGTGCACGGTGTCCGACGGCGAGTCGGTCGTTGTGCCGATCGACATCACGTGGCACCCGACGGCTCGCGTCAAGTCCGCCAAAGTCCACGCGGCCGAGATTCTGGCCGCGAGCAAGAACTGGCGGCGCGCGAATGGCGGCAAGAAACCCAAAGAGATTCTCTTCTACGGCGCGTTCCCCGGGACCGACGACTGGGTTGCCGACCTGAAAGATGGCCTCGGATTCAATACGCTCCTGCCCGACAAGTACGAACACGTTCGCCGCGACGGCCTGCACGCGCACGCCCACAACGCCGCGGAAATCTCCGCCTTCGCCAAGACGTTGAAGGACAAGGATCGTCTCCGCGTGTTGAGCTTCGGCGACGAGATCGGGCTCGGCACGATCGACTACAAGGACCCGAAAAACGTCGCTCGATTCCGCGCCTGGTTGGCGAGCAAAAAACTGACGAAGGCCGACCTCGGCGTCGAACCCACGACGGCGAATCCGACCCCTACCGGCGACGCGAGGCTCGTCTGGTACTCGAACCAGTTCAACGAAGAAGAGCGGTTCGCCGACTATCGGGCGATGACCGAACTCGCCCGGAAAGAGATTGGCCCGAACGTGTTGACCGGGGCGAACTATTCGCCGCACACGCTCGCCCTGTTCTACGGCCCCGTCTTCCAGTGGGTGGACATCTTCAAGCATCAAGGCATGTCGATGTTTTGGGCCGAGGATTACGTGTTCAGCGTGCCCGAGGTGCCTCAGATCGTGTCCTGGCAGTTCGCCCAGGTGCGCTGCGCGACCAAATACCACAAGCAGCCGATTCACTACTACATCATGCCGCACGCCCCTGGTCAGGAGCCGGGCTACTTGCGCCGCAACACGCTGACCGCCATTGGCAATGGCACGCGGCACATTGATCACTTCTGGGTCGCGCCGGCCGAGCGCTTCACCGAGAACTACGTCGGTTGGGGGTACCGCGAAACCTTCCGCACAATCAGCGAGGCGATCTTCGACACGGCCGAGGTTGAAGCCTTTCAGGTCGGCGGCACCGTTCGGCCGGCGCGAGTCGCGGTCGTGACCGGCAAGGCGAACGACTTCAACGAGTCGCGACTGATGATCGACAAGTTGAAAGATCCGTTCGCGAAGGATTGCAAGAACGCCCCCGACAAGCTGAATCAGATCATCTGCCGCAAAGATCAGCAGATGCTGTACCTCGCCTTGCGACAGGCGCAACACGCGGTCGATGTGATCACCGAGGACGACATCGTCGAGGACTCGCTCGCGAACTACGACGTGGTGTACTTCGCCGGCCAGTGGATCGACCATCGGGCCATCGCCAAACTCGACGCCTGGATTCGGGCCGGCGGGACGCTTTACGCGACGGCCGGCTGTGGGCAGTTCAACGAATTCGGCGAACCCGCCACGCCGATGCTCGACTTGCTCGGCCTGAAAGCGATTTCGACAACGACCGACGTGACGATCCTGCGCACGCTCCTCGAATTGCCATTACTGAAATCGATCGACGCGATGAACGTGTCGGGTGCGAAGGTCGATGCGGTCGGCATGAAGCAGATACTCACACCGGGGACGGCCAAGGCGATCGGCACATGGTCAAACGGCGCGTCGGCCGCCACAGTTCACGAACTCGGCAAGGGCCGGGCCTTCGCGATTGGTACTCTGGCCGGCAACACCTGGATGAAGACCGGCCTACGGCAAATCCCCTACGCCCGCGGTGGCCGACACTGCGTTTGCAGCCCGGAGAAATTCGATCCGGCCG
>JANLUE010000060.1:0-6291 GCA_031363325.1 Gemmataceae bacterium | reverse complement strand
CGGTACTCGGTACTCGGTACTCGGTACTCGGTACTCGGTACTCAATGATGACTCACCACAAAGATCACAAAGACCACGAAGAATCAAAATGAATTCTTCCAACTTCGTGATCTTTGTGTCCTTTGTGGTGAAATGGAATTGCGTATTCAACAGTACTCAATACTTTCCTCATCATGCTGAGCCCAGGATGCGATTTTCGGATTTCGATACGAAGCTCAAATCGATCCGTTCGACGTTCGCATCGGCGATCGGTGCGAAGCTCGTGGGCTATGAAACGGCCGAACTGTTACTCACCGATGGCACGTGGTCGCCCTGGCCCGATCTGCCGATTCGACTTCGCTTCGCTGATGGCCAGCTGATTTCGGTGTCGTGGTCGAAGTTCGACGACCTCTGGCTGGCGAATGATGAGTCAGTGCCGTTCTCGATTGAAGAGGACTCGGTCCGGTGGATCGAGAAGGGAATCGACCGAATCAATGTTTGCCTTGGCTCGGCAATTCGCTCGGTCTGGCTGGGCCAGGGAGCAATGACTTGGGGCGGAGTCGAGGCCGAGATCTGGACTCGACTCGCGCTCGAGTTCGACATCGGGTGGCTCGAGATCTTCGATGCACTCGACGAAAACGGCTATGCGTTCCATGCGAAACGACCGATGGGACAATTTCATCCCGGCGTCGTCGCGTCTGGGTAGTAGAAATCGCGTCGTAATGATAAGGAAAGTGCATGGTGCGCAAATCGCAATCGGCGATCTTGAATCGGCTCCTCGACCCCGTGAGTCGGAGCCTAAATATCGAAGCGGCACGCAAGCTGGTTCGGCTCAAAGTCGATGCGCGAACACAGGCGCGAATCGATCGATTGGCGCAGAGGTGCAATGAAGGCGAGTTGACGCCTTCCGAAAAATCGGAATGCGAGCGCTACGTATCGGCGGGCACTCTGGTCGCGATCCTTCAGGCCAAGGCGCGTCTGCTGTTGGCGGAGAATTCTTAGTGCGTTCGTCGACGCGACGCGGAGCTCGAGCGAAGCGAATGGTCGTACAATAGACGACGATCGAGGCCGCCCTGTACGGCTCCCCTGATTGAACATGAACATTCAACTTGCAATCGCCTTGGCCCTGGTCGCTGTCGCGAGCGCGTTCGTGCTTCGCGCCGTGGCGCGGCCGTTGTTCGGCAAGTCCAAGGGTTGTGGTTCGGGGTGCGGGAAGTGTTCGGCCCCGGAACCGGTTTCCGCTCCGGGGCGTATCGGCCTGCCTCAATTGCCGGCTCAGTGAGCGGCCAATTCGTTTAAGTCGCGGTCGGAAAGTTCGTGCAGGAACTGACAACCGGCCGCCCATTTCCCGTCCGATCGGTCCGTCACGTAAACCACACAGACGACCAACGTCCGGTCCGGCTTGCCGCCGACTCGCTTGAGCGTCACGCTCAGGGCCGAGCCCGCGTCGAGTTCCCGGTCGAGTACGAGGCCCACGCCGGTCGGCGACAGGTTTACCAACTCGGCCGCCTCGGGGGCCGCTTCGTCCCCGGGGAGCACGCGGAACTGCACCCAGCCGCGGGCCGGATAGCGAACCCAGGCACGTTGATCGTTGAGCCCGCTCGCTTGCTTCTTGCCGCCGAGCAGGCGCATTTCCTCGTCGCTCAGTTCGAGCGAGAACATGCCGCCGAGCGACCAGCCGTCCGGCTCCTCGCGGGCGTGCATGATGCAAGCCAACACGGTCGTATGCGGGCCGTCGGGCGTGCGCGGCAATTCGATCCGCAACATCGTGCCTTCGCGGACCGGATCGTCGACGAGCAGATTGATGCCGGTCCGAGAAACGTTGCGAATCAGTGCGGGGACCGATCGGTTGTCGGCCACCGAACGACACATGGTCCGGATGTTCGTATCGAAGCGCGGGTGGGCCCGGCGATCTTCGAGGACGGCCGTTCCGGTCAGCGATTCGAGTAACGCGCGAGCCCGACGAAGCATGGCGGTCCCCTGGGCGGTCAATCGAAGAACTCGTCGGCCGGATCGAAGGCCGGCACCCCGACCACGACCGTGCGAACGCCCGCCTCGCTCCACAAGCGATGCCGCGTCCCCGGCTCGATGGTCAAGACCGTGCCGGGCCCGACCGGCGCGATTGTGCCGTTCAGGTCGACAAATCCGGTCCCGTCGAGAATGTAGTACACCTCGGCCGTGATGCGGTGATAATGCCGAATCGAGTCTCGAATTGAGGTGACATGAAAACTACAGCCCAGTCCGTCGGCGGCGGAAACAATTCGGGTACTCTCGCCGCAAGGGCATGGCACGGTCGGCGCTTCGGCCTCGGCGCGAATGCTGAAACCGTGGCCGGAAATCGTTGGCACGGGACAGACCTCATGACACGGACCGGGCTGAACTGATTCGAGCCTTATCATAAGGCACTCGCACCCCTGGGAATTCGCCAATGCGTTCGAGTCGGCTGGCCATCCTCGTCGCACTGGCTGGGCTGCTCGTCTACGCGATGCGGACGCATCGGGCCCCGCAGCCGCTCTACAAGCTGGCGCCGCCCAATGGAGCCGACGAGCTCGCGGCCGAGCACGACTCATCGAAGTGCGGTTCGATCGCGGGGCGTGTGAACTGGGTCGGACCGATACCCGACGTGAAGCCGCTCGAGTTCAACTCCTCGCCGCTTCTGCTGAAAGAAGTCCGCATCGTTCCGAACCCAAATGCCCCGGCGATCGCCGAAGGCGGCGTGGCGAACGCGGTCGTGTTCCTTCGCGACGTGAACGTGCGGCGCTCGAAGCCCTGGGATCGCGGCGGCGTCGCCATCGAGTACCACTCGAATGAACTCGTACAGCGCATCGGGGTCGAGCGGGTGCCGATCGCGATCGTTCGGCAGGGCGAAGGGGTTGAACTGCGCACGCGCTCGGCCGGGGCGAACTCGGTTCGCGGTCGGGGGGCCGCGTTCTTCACGCAGATGCTCGTCGATCCGGGTCGGCCGGTCGTTCGCAAGTTGACCGAGCCAGGCGTCGTGGAACTGTCGAGCGGATCGGGCCATTTCTGGCTGCGAAGCTATCTCTTCGTCGCGAATCATCCCTACGTCGAGATCGCCAATTCACGCGGTGAATTCCGGCTGACGAACGTGCCGGCCGGCGAGTATGAAGTCGTCTGTTGGAAACCCAACTGGCACATCGCCCGAATCGACCGCGACCCCGAACTCGCGGTCAAGACGCGCCTTGAGTTTGGCCCGGCGGTGGAGAAGACCTTGCGAGTTCGCGTCACGGCCGGTGGCGAAGTTCGAGCGGAGTTTTCGCTTGAGACGAAGGACTTTCAGAAATGAACTTCGGCCTCGAAGCCAGCTTTGGAGCGCACTTCATGTTGGTGCAGCGTCCAAATCGACGCTCGGTTCGGTCGGACCGGTTCTCACGACGGAGGCCTTCGGCGTAAGTAATGGGTCGACGGGTTTGCCCGCTACTTCAATTTGAAAAACGCTCGATTAGGCTCTCCTCTCCGAGTGCCGTAACGGCCGGCTTACTCGCGGTCCCAGAGTTCGTCCGTCAAACCAATGTCGAAGATCAACTCGCGGTCGCGGACCGGGCCGACCTGGGCGGGCTCCCAGGGGGCGGGCGCGTTGCGGGTGCCGGGATTGAACGTTTGTACGTGGCCGTCCAGGAAACACACGTTCGTCGTCTGGGCATGGCGAAAGTGGATCGTCGGATACAGGCCGCTCGGGGGCTCCATCAACGGCACTTCGATCAAGATCGGGTCGCCGCTCGGCCACGGGTCGACCCAGGTGCCGGCCGTATCGGCGAAGGCGATCGTGTTGCTCGTCGCCTGGACGTGGCCAATCTTCACGGGCTGCCACACCGGTTGCCAGGTCGGGGGCGAATAACTGATCGGCGCGAGGTACGCGTAGTTGTAGCCGTACCCCCCGGTCCCGCCGTTGTACTTCGATTTGATCTTGTTCGGGTCCGCGTTGGGGCACTTCAACACGGCGCGATTGTTTTCCAGGAATGGCATCAGCGTCCCACGCGTCGCGTCCACCTCGGAACCAACGAGGACGCCGAACCACCAACGATCCACGCCATTCTCAATTGTGCGGGCGGGCGGCAATGTGCCGTCGAACGTGCTGATGTAATTGTGCGTGGCCAGGCCAAGTTGTTTCAAGTTGTTCTGGCACTTCACACGGTTGGCGGCGTCGCGGACCTTCTGGACCGCGGGCAGTAGGAGCCCGATCAAGATCGCGATAATCGCGATTACGACCAACAGTTCGATCAGGGTGAACGCGGCTCGACGGGAAAGCATGGCTCGATCTCCCAGCCGCCGTGGGCCGGGAACGATCGGACGGGTTGACACGCAAGAGAGCGCGCAGGCCCGGACCGAACGCGCGCCCGGCACCGGGGCGGCGAAACGGCTCGGCAGGCAGGTCTTCCGGCTTACGGCTCGTGTCGACGCCCGGACGCCTTCCCGCGGAGTACCGCAGTGGCTTCGTGTCCGAGGTCTGGCCGATTACGGCGGCGGCCCCGCGACGGATTCGCACCGTCTTCCCTTTTCGTCCCCGCGCACACGGCGGAGAACCTGTCGAGTGAAGCGGCAGGATACGGGGCGCGAAATGTTCGACCAGAGTTGGGAGTTTTGAATTCGACGCGACGGCACCCTTGCTCGGTCGGGACGCTCGTGCTGCCGCAATCTCACCCGGGCTTCACGGACCCGGCGATCAGGCCGGCCAGGAAATTGACGCCGTCGCCGCGAGACTTGGCGGCCTCGGCGAGGCCGACGAAGTCGCTGGCTTGCTGGCACAACTCGTACACGCCGGGGCACGACAGTTGGCGCGTCTCGCCGGCCAGATATTGTTTGGCGATCGCGAGCGCGTCCGCCTTGCGCTCGAGCTTCGTCAACAGGTTGACGTACACCTCGGCCGGGAACGTGTTGCCTTCCGCTTTGGCCGGTTCGATCTTGTCGCGGAAGTGCTTCAGGCCGGCCTCGACGTTCACGCCATCGAGTACTTCAAGCAGAATTTTGTAGTCCGCATAGGACTTCTCGAACGGCGGGTCGGAGGCGAACTTGAAGGTATCGCTCAGGCGCTCGCCGTACTCGCAGAGCCCGCGTGCCAGTGTTCGCTCCGGGCCCGCGTCCATTTCCAGGGCGAATTGCACGACGGACGACAGGTGCGACGTATCGATGTGATAGGCCCCCTCCTCGAACAACTCCGGGTGGGCCTGGACGACTTCCGAGACTGACGCGCCTTCCGACACTGAACCGCCACGGCCTTCGACATCGGTCTTCAAACGTTCGCGGAGTTGCGCGTCGAGCGTGCGAACCAGTGCCCGGATTGCGTGTTGTTTGGCCGGCGGGTTGCGTGAGAAGTCCTGGCCACTGTAAGTCGTGATCGCGTTGCAGATGCCGTAACGCTGCACGACGAGGTCGAACCCCTTCGCCGGATGCACCCCGTGATAGAGGGCGACTTCGATGACGGGTTGGACGTCGTCGGAGTCCGTGAGTTCCAGCGAATCAATGTGGGCCCGCACCGGCTCGGGCTCGCCGAGCATGTTGAAGTAGAACCAGGCCTTGCGCAGATCGTTTCGCTTCAGGAACTCCTGGCCCACGTGTCGGCCGGCGTCGCGAATCGCGTTCTCGTAGGGCTCGTGCGTTTTGGGAGGCAACTCGGCGGACGATCCCGTCGGGAACGGCGACACGCCCAGCTCGACCCGCTTTTTCATGAGCAGGCCATAGAAGAGCGCGTCGAGGTCGCCGAGTTCCCGTAGCTCGCCGCAGAGTTGTTCAACGGCGTCGCTCGGCCCCTGGCTCGCGATCGTCTTTCGCAGGCGATCGTACGTCTCGGGCGGGAGCGTCGGGGCCGGAGGTAGCTCGTCGGAATCGAACATGTGGCGTCGCGTGGAGGGTGGAATGGGCCGTGGGGTTAGTTTACGGCCCAGGGATCGCTGCGAACTTCAAGTTTCAATCGGTATTAAGTGATATGGCGGTTGCAGCGAGCGAACTCCTGCAGAACTACGCCGACCCCGTCAGGGGCTCTTCCCATTCTTCCAGTTGCCGCTGCAACTCCGCGAACGTCAAGCGCACCGGTTCGGCGGGCTTGGGTGGGACGGTCGCGGCGTCGCGGACGCGGTCGACTTCGTCGCGGAGTTTCCGGAGCCACTGCGGTACGTCGAGGCCCACGCCGATGGGGTTGTCGGCGAGCGGTTTGAGTTGTTCGGCGAGGCGTTCGTAGGCTGGGCCGGGGTCGCCGATGCGGGCTTCGGCCGCGGCGGGTTCCACCAGGGCGCAGAGACGATCCAGCGCGAGCGGCCGCAGGAACTTCTCTTCGATGCGGTCGCGGATCGTTCGCAA
>JANLUE010000049.1:0-6113 GCA_031363325.1 Gemmataceae bacterium | reverse complement strand
GCCTGGCGTGCGGGACCATTCGCCGGTGCGGGCACATCGGTCGACTCGGCGAGTACGCCGAGTGGGCGGCGGCCCGTGGGCTCGCGTTCTTCGCCACGGTCAACTCGCACGGTTCCGGCCAGCGCGTCGCGCCGCCGGGCGGGATTCAAGGGCGGCTCAGCACGAACCCCATTTGCTTCGGCGCGCCGACGCCGACCGACCCGCTCGTACTGGACTTCAGCACGAGTGCGTGCGCGGAGGGCAAAGTCCGCGTCGCCTTCCAGAAAGGGGAAGTTATTCCGGAAGGTTGGATTCAAGACATCGACGGTCGATCAACGACCGACCCAAGCCTCCTCTATCGCGACCCGCCGGCCACGCTCCTGCCGTTCGGCGGCGCGCAAGCGTACAAGGGATTCGGCCTCAGCTTGATGCTCGACGCGCTCGCGGGCGGACTCTCGGGCGGCGAATCGACCCGGCCCGATCGGCCGATGCTCGGGCGTGGCAACGCGGTGGTGTTCACGCTTTGGGACGTGGAAGCGTTCGGCGGGCGCGACCATTTCCTCGCGACGGCCGGCGGCCTCAGCGAGTACGTGCGCAACACCCCCCGCGCGGCCGGCGTCGCGGAGATCGTGTTGCCGGGGGACCCGGAGCGGAAATCGCGCGAACGCCGCGAGCGCGAGGGCATCGAGGTGGCGGACGGGACGTGGAAGCTGGTCGAGGAACTCATCGGAGCTTGATGGAAGTCGCACACAACATTTGACTCATATCCCAACCCCATGAAGCTTCCCCAGGTCGTCGTTTACGAATCGGACGGTTCGCTCGCCGGGCAGATTCGCCGTTTGGCGGCGGAGAATCGCTGGCTGCTCCGCGAGTCGCGGCATCCCGATGCTTGCCTGGCGCTCGCCTCGGAGGCGCGGCCGGCCGTGCTCTTGCTCAAGATCGAACGCGACCTCGTCGAAGGGATGACGCTCCTGTCTCGACTCGCCGAGTCGGCCCCGGACTGCCCGGTCATACTGGTCAGCGACGTGAAGATGGACGGGTCCGATCAACGGGCCCAGCTCTCGGGGGTGGCGTTCGACCTCGGGGCTCGATACGTTTTGTTTCCGCCGCTTCAACAACCGGTGATTGAGGACCTCGTCAGCGGACTGATGTCGGCCACGGTGCGGCGTGTGGTGGGACTGGCTTCCGAGGAGGCCGACGATGCGTGAGTTGCCAAAGCTCGACGACACGCGCTGTACGGGATGCGGGGACTGCGTGGCCGTTTGTCCGACGAACTGTCTTGCGCTCGCGGTGAAAGTACCGTGGCTGATTCGGCCGCGCGATTGTGTCTCCTGTGCGGCGTGCGTGGCCATCTGTCCGACGGAAGCGATCGCAGTCGGGCCGGTGTCGGCGGCGTGAGGTCGGCGCTCTCGAAAGACTCTCCAATTCCACTTTTGATCCGTTCGCTTCCCAATACCTGCGAATCGTCGTGCCAACAGGGAAACTGGGTGCGCCATTCTTCCCCGATGCGAATCGCCAAACAATTCCAGAATCCTCGGCAATTCTCGGCCTTTCACGTTGTTACCCGCGGCCCCGGCCTTCGCGGCACGCGGTCTGCCTGTGTCCTGGTTCGCCGGGCTTCATGTCTATGCGCCCGGCTCCGATTTGCGCAGGACGCACCCAGTCTAAACACGTCCAGGATGGACCTTCGAATCGGCTGTCGTGTGGCATGCTCGGCTTGCTCTTGTGGGCACCGGGATGTCGCTTCCCGTTTCAAGGAGGTATGCACCGTGATCCGAATGCTGCGCTACGTCGCCCCGGTCCTGGCCGTTTTGGCCCTCGTGATCTTCGCTGGGTCGGCCTTTGCCGTCGACGCCAAGGGCAAGATCAAGACGGTTACCGCCGACAAGCACGAATTCGTCATGACGGATTCGGACGGCAAGAACTGGACGATGACTTGTTCCAAAGAAACGAAGATCCTCGTCAACGACAAGGAATCGAAGCTGGCCGACCTCCAGGCTGACGACGAAGTGACGGTGACCTACGAGAAGGACGGCGAAAAGATGGTCGCAAGCTCCATCAAGGCGACGCGAAAGTAGGCCGGCCCAACCGGGTTGACCAATCGAAGTTCCAAGGTTCGGTCGGCCAATGCCGGCCGGGCCCTTGGAACTTCGCTATTAATACGCCCCTCCCCGCATGAGTCGCGCACCGATGAGCGTTCCTCTGTTCGACGCCCTGCCCGACGTGGCCGACCGACTTGGGCCGGCAACGCACCTGTTCGTTGGCACCGATTTCGATGGCACCCTCGTCCCGTTCGCGGACGACCGGTCGGCCGTTCGATTGCCAGCCAACGTTCGCGTCGCATTGAAACAATTGGCGAATTCTCCGCACGTCACGCTGGCCGTCTTCAGCGGTCGATCCGTCGAAGACATGGCCGAACGCGTCGGCTTGCGGTCCGCGATTCTGGCCGGCAATCACGGGCTCGAACTGCGTGGCCCCAACTGGACGTACATCGATTCGGAAGTCGAAGGGGCTCGCGCGGCGGTCGCCCAGCTCGCCGCGAACCTGGCCCGGCCGCTCGAGAGTATCGCCGGCACATCGATCGAAGACAAAGGTCTCTCGGTCGCGGTGCACTTTCGGCAAGTCGCCAGCGAGAACCACGAAGCGGTCCGGTCGGCCGTTCACAACGTGCTCGCAAGTTCGAGCCATCCGTTCGTCTTGAACCTGGGGCCACTCGTCTTCGACATCCGCCCGCGCGTGTATTGGGACAAAGCGGCGGCCGTCCATCGCATTCGGTCCGAGGTCGGGCACCCCGAGGCCGCGATCGTTTACATCGCGGCCGACGCGACGGCCGAGGAAGTGTTCGCCGCCTTCCCGGAAGGGATCACGGTTCGGGTCGGTGGCCCGGAATCGTCGGCACGTTACGCGGTCGATGGCCCGACCGACGTCGCGAAATTTTTGACCTGGCTCGGCCAGCACAGGGGTTCGCCTTCATGACCGAGACCCGACCCGATTGGTTTCGGGACGCCGTCTTCTACCAGGTTTACGTTCGCGGATTTTACGACAGCGTCGGCGACGGGAACGGCGACCTCCGTGGCCTGACCGAAAAGCTCGACTACATCCGCGATCTCGGCGTCGATTGCATCTGGCTCATGCCAATCTATCCGTCGCCGTTGAAAGACGATGGCTACGACATCGCCGACTTTTGCGGGATTCACCCGACGCTCGGCACGGTCGAAGACTTCACGGCCCTGACGGCCGCCGCTCACGAACGCGGCATCCGGATCATCGCCGACCTGGTTCTCAATCACACCTCCGACCAGCACGAATGGTTTCAGGAGTCGCGCCAGGACCCAAGTTCACCGTACCGGGATTATTACGTCTGGAGTGATACGGATGAAAAGTATCAGGGTGTGCGGATCATCTTCAAGGACACGGAGCGATCGAACTGGAGTTGGGACCCGGTCGCGAGACAATATTTCTGGCATCGGTTCTATTCGCATCAACCCGACTTGAACTACGACAACCCGGCTGTTCAGGAAGAGATTCTCAAGATCGTCGCCTTCTGGCTCGATCGGGGCATCGACGGCTTTCGCGTCGACGCCGTTCCGTACCTGATCGAGCGCGAAGGCACGAGCTGCGAAAACCTGCCGGAGACGCACGCCATCTTGAAGCGAATTCGCAAATTCGTGGATGAACGCTATCCGGGCGCGTTGCTACTCGCCGAAGCGAACATGTGGCCGGAAGATCTGTTGCCTTACTTTGGCGACGGCGACGAGTTCCACATGGCCTTCAACTTCCCGTTGATGCCGCGAATGTTCATGGCCATTCGCCGCGAGCAATGCTGGCCCATCATCGAGATCATGGACCGCTTGCCCGCAATCCCGGCCGGCTGCCAGTGGGCCACATTCCTCCGCAATCACGACGAGTTAACACTTGAGATGGTGACGGACGAAGAACGCGACTACATGTATCGCGAGTACGCCAAGGACCCCCGGATGCGGATCAACCTGGGGATTCGTCGTCGGCTGGCCCCGCTCGTCGATGGCGATCGCCGCCAGATGGAACTTCTACACAGCCTGCTGTTCTCGCTACCGGGTAGCCCGGTGTTGTATTACGGCGACGAAATCGGCATGGGCGATAACGTCTATCTCGGCGACCGCAACGGCGTCCGCACGCCGATGCAATGGAACGGCGACCGCAACGCGGGCTTCAGCCGAGCGAATCCGTCGAAGCTCTACGCCGCCGTGAGCCAGGATCCGCTCTATCACTATCAATCGCGGAACGTCGAAGCGGCCCTGCAATCGCCGAAGTCGTTCTTGCAATGGCTTCGCCGCCTGATTCGTGTGCGCAAGAAGTACCCGGTCTTCGGTCGCGGTTCGCTTCGATTCGTCGGTTGTGAAAATCGCCGCGTGATCGCCTACCTTCGCGAATACGAAGGCCAAACGGTGCTGGCCGTCAACAACCTGTCGGCCTTCGCCCAACCCGCCGAATTGGACTTGCACCCGTATCAGGGAATGGTGCCGGTCGAATTGTTGGGCAACCACGAATTCCCGCGCATCGTCGATCGCCCGTACTTCCTCAGCCTGAGCCCGCATTCGTTCCTGTGGTTCCGCCTCGATCGGCCCGAAGAGGCAATCGGTTCGGGCGAAGGAGACGTGGGAACGACCCGACCGATGTGAGTCGCCGTTTGCTCCCTGGCCGTTGACGATGCACCTCGGTTCGCGATGGGTTACAATTGGATGGTCGGCTCTACTCGGCTTGGGAACAACAGTCATGGCGAACGCGACAACCCTCGATGCCATCGGCCCGGCGATTATGTCGAATGGTGCGATCCCGTCCCTGAACGGCGACGCGTCGCACCTGTCGCCGGAGGCGAAGATCGCCTGGGCGAAGGACGTGATCGCGGGGCGAATTCCGCAGCCGACGATGCCGGCCCATCCGGAGTTTGCAGAGATTCTACTGCGGGAGTTTGCCGACCGCGCCGCACCGCCGAGTCCCTCGGCAATTCGTCGAATATCGGAGCGACTGAGCCTTCAGGCCGAATACAAAGGCGTGCCCGTCGGCTGCTTGATCACGAGCGACGATTCCTATCCGGTGCTTGCGGTCGGAATGCCGGAGATCAAGAGTTTGTTCCAAGCACTCACGGACGATGAATTGAGTCGGGTCATGATCGTCGATACCGTCGAATAAAACTTCGATCGGAGTACTTGCGATGCCGCCCGTATCGGCCCGTCGACAGCCAATTCAGCGAGTCCCGCTCTCTCCAGCCACACTCGACCGGGTCAATGTTCTCGAAGTGGTCGGCTTACGTTGTCGGCTGACACTTCATTTGAGTCTCGACAATCGGCCAAAGCCCAAACTCCTGCCCGTTGTTGTGGATTCAGGAGCATCGTATTCTTTCATCGGCCTGGATGTCGCGGAGGCCCATCGCATTCCAACTCCGCCGCCCGAGTCGGAAACTGAAATTCCGTTGAAGACGGCGTCCGGAACCATCTCGATCCGCGTTCGGCCCGGACGGATTCGCGCTTGGTTGAATGCAGCGTCGGAAGGCTATCCATTCGATTGGCCAGTGCTTTTCCGAGTGGATGGCCCCGAAGGGGTACCACCAATCCTCGGCCTCGGTGGGGTCGTGAACACGTGTCGTTGGACGTTCGATGGAAGCTATTCGATCGAGTCGCCCTATGGCCACTTAACCTTGGAAGACATTCGTTGATCGAAGACCGGGCCTGCAAATCGAATCGCGACGGGTTACAATTCAATCGTCCGAACTCATTCGTAGAGGGCCACGCGATGGCGAACGCGACTCTGGAATCGCCGGGCCCGGCGATTTCGTCGAATGGAGCGATCTCGAACGGCGATTCTTCGCACCTGTCGCTGGAGGCGAAGATCGCCTGGGCGAAGGACGTGATCGCGGGGCGGATCGTGCCGTCGGCGATGCCGCTGCGAGCCGATGTCGTCGCGCACCTCAAGAAAGAGTTTGGCGATCGCAACCCGCCGCCGACTCCGGAGGCCGTCCGACGCATCTCGGATGAAACGAGCCTTGTCGAAATCTAAACCCGAGTCACGTAGAGAACCGGAGTTCCATACGGTACGCGAACGCGTTGCGGATTCGTCGCAGCCCTTCAGGCTGCGGGGTTGGGTGCGGGCCCAAA
>JANLUE010000016.1:0-3252 GCA_031363325.1 Gemmataceae bacterium | reverse complement strand
GCCCTGGCCAATGGATTGCGAACGCTGCACCTCGAAGGCAAGGTGACGGACGCCGGCCTCGAATCCGTCAAGAAGTTCCGCAAGTTGCGCCAGTTCACATTGATCAATTCGACGACCGTCGATCGCGGCCTGAAACACCTGCGCGAGTTGCCGGAGTTGGTGAACCTCAATGTTCGACCCATCACGGACGCGGGCGTGGCGGAATTGAACGGACTCAACCTCGACACAATTGTTTTGACGGGCACCGGCATCGCGGATGCGGGCCTCGCTCGGCTCAAGCAGTTTTCAAAACTGGGGTCTCTGAATTTGAGCGGCACGGCGGTGAGCGATGCGGGCCTGGCGACGCTTCCGCAGTTGCCGGCCCTCGAGAAGCTCTATCTGGCCGGCGGCAACGTTTCGGAAGCGGGCCTGCGCCACATCGCGGACTGCTCCAAGCTCACCGATTTGACGATTGGCGAAATCCGCGTCACCGAGGCCGGGCTCGCGCCTCTGGCGAATTGTCGCTCCCTCTCGAGCCTCGCCATCAAGTGCCCCGGCTTGACCGATGGCGCAGTCGCTCGCCTCGCGGAGCTCCCGTCGCTCCGTGAACTTTACGTGACGGGCGCTCCAATCACGGACGCGGCCCTCGAACCAATCGCCCTGAGAAAGGAACTCACGAACCTCGTCGTGCGCGACGTCAAGGTAACGGCTGCCGGCCTGCGCAAGCTGGCGACCGAACACCCCGATTGCAAGATCGACTGGGACGGCGGCGCGATCGTTCCCGAAACACCAACCCTGTCCGCCGACGAAGCCCGGAAGCAGCAAGCCGACGCGGCTCGATATCTTGGCGTGCCGATGACCATCGAGAACAGCGTCGGCATGAAGCTCAATTTGATCCCGGCCGGTCGATTTTTGATGGGCTCGCCGGACGCGGAGCTCAGCCGACGGTCCGGCGAATCGCCAGTTCACGACGTGGCAATCTCGCGGCCGTACTACCTGGGCATCCACGAAGTCACTCAGGATCAATACGAAGCGGCAATTGGCACGAATCCATCGAGTCAAAAGGGCAAGAATTTGCCCGCGGAAACTGTAACTCGCGTGATGGCGATGGAGTTTTGTGCCGCTCTCTCCAATCGCGAGAGTGAGCGGGCGGCGGGAAGAATTTATCGTCTGCCGACCGAGGCGGAGTGGGAATACGCCTGTCGGGCGGGAACGCGAACGGCATACTCGTTTGGCGACGACCCGACCAAGCTGCCGGACTATGCCTGGTTCAGCTTGAATGATGCCAACCAAATTCATCCCGTGGGGCTCAAACTGCCGAACGCCTGGGGTTTGTTCGATCTGCACGGCAACGTCTGGGAATACTGTTCCGATTTCTACGAGACCGGGTACTTCAAGCAATCGCCGCGCAAGGACCCGACCGGGCCCGCACAGACACCACACGTCGTAATCCGCGGCGGGGCCATAAACAATGGTCACAACGAGGCCCGAAGCGCGAATCGCTATCCCGACTGGAAGGACGTACCGCAGAACAACATTGGCTTTCGGGTCGTGTGCGAATGTCGCCCGCCGACGAGCGACCACGCGTTGCGATTCGAGCCAAAGCAAAGCGCGCGCACGGAACCGATCCCGTTCAATCGCTACTCACCGGGTACATATGAGTGTTTCGTGACGCCGAATACCACGTCCGAATGCATCCTTCTTGCGGGACTGTCCGGATTCGAAGTGGCGATCCGAGACGGGCGGTGGTCGTTTTACTCCTTTCATAACCGACTCATGGGGCCGAGAGTGATCCCGGGCAAACGGGTGCACGTGGCCGGCGTTCGGTCCGACACACAGCGGAAGCTCTACCTGGATGGTCGACTCGTCGCCTCGATGGACGAAAAATTTGGCGGCCCGACGGGGGAACCCGCCCCCTTGATCGTCGCGGACGAGCGATTCGTCGGCGTCATTGACGAGGTCCGCATTTCCAATGTGGCCCGATACGACAAGGACTTCACGCCCTTGAAATGGTTCGACACCGACGCCGATACGCTCGCACTCTATCACTGCGACGAAGGCCGGGGCGACGTGCTTCGCGACGCCTCGGGAAATGGTCACGATGTTAAACTGACCGGCGCCACCTGGGTGAACGCCGAGCCGGCGAACGTCCTACCAACGGGCCGAACGCTCGACCTGCTCGCACTCGTCGATCCGGTGAAAGACGCTCATTCGGGAACTTGGCGAATCGAGCCGGCTGGTCTCGTGTCGGCCCCGGGCACGAACGTGGGACTGCGACTCCCGGCGACGCCGCTGGGGGGCTACGAGTTCCGCTCCGCGTTCACGCGCGAGTCGGGCAAGGGGTCGATCAATGTGCTTCTGCCCGTCGGATCAACGCATGTCTTGTTGACGATGGATGGCGCGCCGGGCGGGCTCGCCGAGATTTCCGGCAAAGGCCCCGAGGCGACGGGCACGGCCATCGTCACGGGGAAACGCCACGAACTGCGGGCGTTGGTTCGACCGACTGGCGAACGCGTTGAAATTGAAATCGAACTGGACGGCAAGCCATATTTGAAATGGAGTGGCTTGCAATCGGCGCTCTCGGTCAAGCCGGCGCTGGGCACGGGATTGACGATCGGCAGCGTGGAAGGGACGACGCGATTCCACTCGGCCTCGCTTCGGCCGCTCGACGCGCCGGCCCGGCTCGCTCGACCGGCAATTGTGCCGCCCGCGCATTCAACCGACCCACCGTTCCTCAACGACAGCGACCTCGCCGGCTGGACCACCCGCGAACGCAACTGGAAGGTCGTCGATGGTTCGTTGATCGGCGTGCGACCCAAGGGGGACAACGCGGCCCGCTTCCTGACGAGCCTTCGACGATATCGCGACTTCGAACTTTCGTTTCGAGCCCGGACCACTTCGGGGAAGGGCACCTTCGGAATCGGAGTTCGATCCAGCGGCAACGATGTCGCGAAGGGCCACTGGTGGACGCTGAACCTCGGTCAATCCCGCGAAGCCTACACGACGATCGTACCCGCCGGTGCGACCGATGGAACGGTCCGCACGGACATCAAGCCCAACCAATTCGTGGACGTGACGATTCGCTGCCTCGGGAAGCGGTTGACCGCCACCGTGAACGGCGGACCCGGTATCGAGCGCGACATCGCCGACATTCCGGCGGAAGGTTCGATCGCCTGGATGATCGGCCCGGACGCCGACGAATTGATTGTCCGCGACGTTCGCTTCACGGACTTGAATCGATCGATTCCGTCCGGTCCGTGGGGGGCACTGGCC
>JANLUE010001415.1:0-4524 GCA_031363325.1 Gemmataceae bacterium | reverse complement strand
GCCGAAGCGGCTCCGAACATGGAGTTCCCTCATCGTCCACGGCATTGGCTCGGGCTGGAGGAGCCGCTTCGGCGACCCGCAGCTAGCCCCGGCCGATGGCTTCGAGGCCGGGGGGTTCCATCAACTCCGCACTTCTCAGGTGCCGTGTTCCCAGCCGCTCAGGTACGCTTCCTGGTCCTTCGTGAGCGTGTCGATCGTCAGGCCCATCGAGGCCAACTTCTCGCGGGCAACGTAGTTCTCGATTTCGATCGGCACGTCGTGGACCGCGGCCGACAGCTTGCCTTTTTCCTTCACGCAATATTCCGTCGCCAACGCTTGGGTGGCGAAGCTCATATCCATAACGCTCGGCGGGTGCCCTTCGGCGGCCGCCAAATTGACGAGGCGACCGGAACCAATCACATACAACCGCTTGCCGTTCTTCAGTCGATACTCGTCGACTTCGCGGCGAACGTCGGTTGTCTTCGTCTTGGTCAAACCGTCCAGCGCGACGAGATCGAGTTCGACATCGAAATGGCCGCTGTTGGCGACCATCGCGCCGTCCTTCATGACCTCGAAGTGTTCCTTGCGAATGATGTGCTTGTTGCCGGTCACCGTGATAAACACATCGCCCACCTTGGCCGCTTCGCTCATCGGCATGACCGAGAACCCATCCATCGCGGCTTCGAGCGCCTTGATCGGATCGACTTCGGTGACGATCACATTGGCTCCGAGGCCACGGGCTCGCAGGGCCACGCCCTTGCCGCACCAACCGTAGCCGCTGATCACAAACCGACGTCCGGCGACCAGGGTGTTGGTTGCGCGAATGATCCCGTCGATCGTCGATTGGCCGGTGCCGTAGCGATTGTCGAACATGTGCTTGGTGGCCGCGTCGTTCACCGCGACCACGGGGAATTTCAGTACGCCGTCCTTCTCCATCGCCCGGAGTCGGATCACGCCGGTCGTCGTCTCCTCCATGCTGCCAATAATCGAATCGAACAGCGTTTTGCGTTGTTCGGCCGTGTACTTGTTAGCCCAATCGATGACGGGCTTCTGTTTGACGGCGTCGAGTTGATCGAGCCGGTTGATCGCGATGAAGATCATCGCCGAGACGAGGTCGGCCCCGTCGTCCATCGTGACGTGCGGGCCGAAGGCGAGGGCGGCCGTCAAGTGCTTGTAGTACGTCGGCGGGTCTTCGCCGTGGATGGCTTGAACGTTGATGCCGAAGTCGCTGACCAAACTGGCCGCCACGTCGTCCTGCGTCGACAGGGGGTTCGACGCGATGAGCATCACCTCGGCCCCGCCCGCCTTCAAAGTCCGCACGAGGTTGGCCGTCTCGGCCGTCACGTGGAGACAGGCCGACATCTTCATGCCTTTGAGCGGCAATTCCTTGGCGAACCGTTCGCGGATGCGGGCCAGGACGGGCATGTCCTGGTCGGCCCAGAGGATGCGCTTCTTGCCGTGCGGTGCGAGTTCGGGTTTGGCGATGTCGGACGCGGCCATCGGTGCGGGTACCTGGTGCGGGTCAATGGAAACGCCCGTCGTCCACAACGCGTGGCCGACGGGCAATGTTCGAACGGAGATTCTAGGGATTCGGGATCGGAATTCGAGAGTATTACTCGCGCCGGTCACACGGTCGCTCTCGAAGCGAAGAACGCCTGGTGACGGATAAGATGAATGTCATGGCGAAGGTCTTCCTGACGGCCGAATGGCGCAACTTGCTGATGGTCAACTACGCCATCGAACCGGCCATACTCGAGCCGTTCGTCCCGGCCGGGACGGAACTGGACTTCTGGAACGGCCGCACGTTTGTCTCGATCGTTGGCTTTCAGTTCCTACGAACCAAAGTCCTCGGCGTGCCAATTCCGTTCCATCGCAACTTCGATGAATTGAACTTACGGTTCTACGTTCGTCGCAAGGTCGATGGCGAATGGCGAACCGGAGTCGTGTTCGTCAAGGAAGTCGTGCCCAGGTGGGCGATCGCGTTCGTGGCCCGAACGGTGTACAACGAAAACTATGTCCGCTGTCCGATGCGGTCGAAGGTGAGCGTGCCCGGTCCGTTGAGGTACGACTGGTGGCACGCCAACGCCTGGGATTCGGTCTCGGCCACCGTCGTCGGCGAACCGTACTCGCCCGCCCCGGACTCCGAAGAGACGTTCATCACGGAACACTACTGGGGCTACGCCCGCCAACGCGACGGCTCGACGGTCGAGTACCAAGTAACGCACCCCGCGTGGCCGGTGCGAAAGTGCGAGGCGGCGACGCTGAGCTGTCGAACGGCCGAGTTCTACGGCCCGACGTTCGCCCCCTATCTCGCGGCCCCACCGAGTTCGGCCTTCGCCGTCGATGGGTCGGCGGTCGCGGTGTACCGAGGGGTGCGGGTCGTCTAGAACAGTTGTTGTTCTCAACTCGAACCGGATGAATGTCGTGCGTGTTTTGCATTTCGATTGCTTCAGCGGGATCAGCGGCGATATGACGCTCGGGGCGTTGATTGACCTCGGCGTCGATCCGGCCGCGATTCGGGCGGTGTACGATTCGTTCGGGCTACCGATCACACTCCAGGTCGAGCGCGTCAAGCGAAACGGGATTGCGGCAACGCGGGTCGAGATCGTCGCGCCGGATCAGGAGGACTATCGGTTCCTGCCGGATGTCGAACGCATTCTGACCGCGAGTTGCATGACCGATCGGCAACGGGAACTGGCCCTGGCGATCTTTCGCAAGCTGGCCGCTGCCGAAGCGTCCGTGCACGGCATGCCGATCGAGAAGGTGCATTTTCACGAAGTCGGAGCGCTCGATAGCATCGCCGACATTGCCGGGACGGCCGTCGCGCTCGACTTGTTGAACGTCGACCGCATCACGTGTCGATCGGTCCCGCCGGGGAGTGGCGTGTTGAAGTGCGCTCACGGCATCATGCCGATCCCGGCGCCGGCGACCGCAATGTTGCTCCAGGGCATGCCGCTCGCCAGTGCCCCCGTGACTGGTGAACTCGTCACGCCGACCGGGGCAGCGATCTTGGCCACGGTCGTGAACGAGTTCACCGATCAACCAACGCTCACGGTCGAACGCGTCGGGGCCGGTGCGGGCCAGCGGAACCCGATCGAGTTGCCAAACATCCTGCGCGTGTTTCTGGGCACGGCCACTTGTTCAAACGCGAGAGACACGATCGCGGTTCTCGAAACGAACCTGGACGATATTTCGCCGGAAGTGATCGGCTACTGTTTCGAGCGCTTGTTCGCGGCCGGCGCTCTGGACGTGTTCGCAACGCCAATTCAGATGAAGAAGAATCGACCGGGTACGTTGCTGACCGTGTTGAGTTCGAGCGACCGCGTGGCCGAACTCGAAGCGATCTTGTTTCGCGAGACCGGGACGTTCGGCGTGCGCCGTTCGACGGCGACGCGGTCGAAGCTCGAACGCGAGATCATTTCCGTTGAAACGAATTGGGGGAGCGTGCGGGCCAAGAAAGGTTGGCGAGCGGGCCTGACGATCGTCACGCCGGAATACGAGGATTGTGCCCGCGTTGCCCGCGAGCACGACGTGCCATTGCGTGAAGTGTTCGCGGCCGTTCAACGGGCCGAAGTTGACACAGGTTGAAAACCTGTGCCACAAGCAACGTGGCACAGGTTTTCAACCTGTGCGAAGCGTCTTGAGCGTTCGCGATGCGTTTGCGGTTCCGAACAGGTTGGAAACCTGTTCCACAAGACGAATCGGATTTACTTCTTGTTCGTCGGCCGAACCATCACGTACGCACCGTTGTAACCTGGAACGGCTCCACGAACCAAGATCGTGTTGTTCTCGGTGTCGATCTGAACGACTTTCAAGTTGCGGATTGTGACGCGTTCGGCGCCGTATCGGCCCGCGAGTTTTTTGCCCCGCTTGGGTCGACCGCTACCTCGGTTGCTGGCGAGCGACGAAGTCGAGCCGGGTTCGCGGTGAACCTTCTTGGCGCCGTGGGCGGCCGGCATGCCGCCGAACCCCCAGCGCTTGATGACGCCCGCCGTACCGCGACCCTTGGTCGTGCCGATGACATCCACAGCCTTCACGTCCTTGAACATGTCGACCGTCAGCTTCTGGCCGACCTCGACGCCGTCGGCCGGCTTGTCGAGTCGAAACTCGCGGATCAGCCGTTGTGGCTCAACGTCGGCCTTCTTCGGAATGTCCTGGCCCTGGCGGGCCTTGCGGCGTTTGGACTCGAGCGAGTTCGAAACGTGGCCGCGCTCGCCGCGCGTGGCGTTCTTACGCGGCTTGTCCTTGTAACCAAGTTGAACCGCGTGGTAACCGTCCCGCGCGTCCCCTTTGACCTGGAGAACCGGGCATGGGCCAAGTTGGAGGACGGTGACCGGGGCGGCTTGCCCTTGATCGTCGTAAACCTGAGTCATTCCGACCTTGGTACCGATGAGACCGAGCGGCATGGCAGACCTCGAACGACCCCGAATCGCGCCCGGTCGGCGCGCGGGACTGGCTATGTTTCAAAGAGATTTAGGATACAGCCCCGAGTCCGGTCGGCTAGTGGCCTGACGAAAAACGAGCGAGGCCGGCGTGATGGTCACG
>JANLUE010001407.1:0-10807 GCA_031363325.1 Gemmataceae bacterium | reverse complement strand
GTGCGACACGGTTCAAGGTGGGGGACCGCGTCTGGGGCTCGAACCAGGGGCTGCTCGGACGACAGGGAACGTTTGCGGAGTTCTGCTGTCCCCGCGAAGAGTACCTGTATCCGACGCCGGTCGGCGTGAGCGACGAGTCGGCCGTGGCGATCTCGCTGGTCGGAATCACGGCCCACCTGGGGTTGTTTCATTGGGCCAGGTTGCAACCCGGCGAATGGGTCTTCGTAAACGGGGGCACGGGCGGAGTCGGGTCGGCCGTCTTGCAAATGGCGAAGGCCATCGGAGCCAAAGTCGTCACGACGGTCGGCACGGACGAAAAGGCGACGCTGGCCCGATCGCTCGGGGCCGACGCGGTTGTCAACTACAAGTCGGAAGACGTGGCGGCCCGCGTGAAGGAAGTGACCGGGGTCGGCGTGCAGGTTTGGTACGAGACACAACCGCCGACCGACTTCGAGCGCACGATCGGGCTGATGGCCCCGCGCGGTCGAATCATCGTGATGGCCGGCCGTGGAGCCCGACCGATTTTTCCGAACGGACCTTTCTACGTGAAGAGCCTGTCGATGTTCGGCTTCGCGATGTTCAACATGACGCCGGCCGAACAACAGGTCTGTGCCGACGACATCAACCGCTGGCTCGCCGAAGGTAAGTTGAAGCCGCAGATCGGGCGCAGGATGCGACTCGCCGACGCGGCCGCCGCCCATCAACTGCAGGAAGAGAATACATTGAAAGGTGCCGGCACCCTGAGCGGCAAGATTGTGCTGGCCGTGTGAACGTGTGCATCGGCTCGATCGTCCCTGCCTCGGATGATTGGGAAGCTGACGGCGCGCCGATGAACTGCGACCCCTGACCCCTGACTCCTGGACCGTCCTTGATGTTGGACCCCCTCCTAGACCGACTTGCCGTCGACCCGGCCGCGGACGTGGACGTGGCCGAAGTCGCCCTCCTGCTCGCGACCGACGAGTATCCCGAGCTCGACCTGTCGGGCTACTTCGAGCGCCTCGACGACCTGGCCGAGCGAGTTCGACCGTACTTGATGGGCGACCTCGAACGGCGGGTCGAAGGGTTCTCCGTCTTTCTGTTCGAGGAAGAGGGGTATCAGGGTAACGCGGAAGAGTACTACGACCCGCAGAACAGTTACTTGACCGATGTCATCGACCGCCGACTTGGGATTCCGATCACACTGTCGGTCCTCGCGACCGCGGTGGGGCGACGGGCGGGGCTCGAGATCGTGGGCGTTGCTCTGCCGGGGCACTTCATCGCCAAGGCCATTGATGGAGAGGAAGAGATTCTGTTCGACCCGTTCCACGGCGGCCAACTGCTCACGAACGAAACGTGCGGCGAAGTCGTCGAAGCGGTGACGGGCCGACCGTTCCGGGTGACGGCCGAAATTCTGGCCCCGACACCACCCGGCGCGATCGTCACCCGCATGTTGAACAACCTGCGGGCGATTTACGCGGACCGCGACGATTTCGCCCGGACCGCACGCATCTTGCGGCGGCAACGGCAACTCGCTCCGCACGACGCCGGCCTGCGTCGCGACCTGGGCGTGACGCTCGTCCGGGCCGGCCGACCGGGGCCGGCCATCGACCACCTGAAAGCCTACCTCGACGCGGCCGCCGACTCGCCCGACGCGGTCGACGTTCGACTCCTGCTGAAGCGGGCCCTCTCCGATGTTGCACGCTGGAACTGACCCTTTGGGGACTGGAGGTTTCTAACCACAGAGTCTCAGAGAGCACAGAGGTGTCGCTGATGGATTGCAGTCGAATGAACTGTGATTTTCATAATCAATGATTGCCCGCGACAGCGACGTCAACTCGCCCAATGACTCTCGGTGATCTCTGTGACTCTGTGATTCGATCTTCGGATTCAATGTTAACACGTAACCGATCGAGATGATTCGATGAACGCCCTCGATACGCCCGGCCCGCGCCCCGGTGTGGAAGCCGCGCTCGGCGACGACCCCGATACGGTCGTCCTCACCGATCAGTTTCGGCTCGGCGGGCCGATCCAGATGTCGCGGGCGGCGTTCGACGTCATTCGACTCTTCGACGGCCAGAGAACGCTCGAACAAATTCAACGCGAAACCGCCGTGATGTTCGAAGGCGAGATGGTCGAACTCGCCACGCTTCGCAACCTGGTCGAAGGGCTCGATCAGGAACTGTTTCTGCATTCGCCGCGCCTCGTCGAACGATTGCACCTGCCCGATCGACCGTCCATGTGCCTCGGCAATGATCCGGAAGCGATCCGCAAGCAACTGAAGCGCGTCTTCACGGCTCACGGCGGGCCGGGCTTACCCGGAACTCCGGGAAGTCGACTGGCCGTGGCGGGGCCAGTTCGGGCCGTGCTTTTGCCCCACATGGACTACGGTCGCGGGGGCATCACCTACGGGTGGGGCCTGAAGGAACTCGTCGAGCGGACCGACGCCCGACTGTTCGTGATCGTGGGCACGAGCCATTATTCGGGGAATCGGTTCAGCCTCACACGGCAGAACTTCGTTACGCCGTTCGGCCGGGTTGAAACGGACCAATCGTTCGTCGATCGCATCGAAGCCGAATTCGGAGACGGCTTGTTCGACGACCCGTTCGCGCACGTCTCGGAGCACTCGATCGAACTGGAGGTGGCGGCCATGCAGTTCGCCTTCGGCGATCGGCCGTTCCGGATCGTCCCCCTCCTCGTGGGATCCTTGGTCGATTGCGTTCGCCAGAAATCGCGACCCGGCGACCAGCCGGATATTGCCCGATTGATCGCGGCCCTTCGCGTGGCCGAAGCGTCGGCCGGTGAGCCGGTGTGTTATGTGATCAGTGGCGACCTCGCCCACATCGGCCCGAAGTTCGACGACGAAGATTTGGTCGCCGAAGACCAACTCACGCACAGTCGGGCGCAGGATCACTTGATCCTCGACCGAGCGGTCCTGGCCGATCCGGATGGCTACTTCAACGTGATCGCGGCCGAGGCCGATGCCCGGCGCATCTGCGGACTGCCCCCAACCTATGTCGTACTCGAAGCCGCCAAGCCCCAGCGCGGCAAACTCCTGCACTACGGCCGATTCGTGCACCCCGACGGCTACGAGAGCGTCAGCTTCGCGAGCATGGCGTTCGAGCCAACCCAAGCTCCAGTCTCGGATGGCGGTGTGGCGTACCACTCATCGGGTTCCAGTCGCCGATGAAGATTTTTGACACTTGAGCGCCTTCCAAGTTGATGTAGCGCAAACCCGTAGGCCGTTCGTCGTTTCCGCAAGTCCGACGACCCAGTTTTTTACGCCGGAGGCGTTCCAGCCATTAGCAGGCGGTTGAGCGCAGCGACACCGCCGGTCGGCGATCGCACGAACCCGACGACCCCGGAGGGGTCGCAGCAACGGCGTCCGCCGATCGACGACCCGAACCACCGGCGGCGCATCAATTTTCGCCTTGGTCATGTGGCGATTCTGCGATTCATCGAGCCGCTACGACCCCACCGGGGTCGTTCTGGTTTTGCGATCGGGAACGGCGGTGTCGCTGCGCTCAACCGCCGGCTAATGGCTGCAACGCCTCCGGCGTAAAAGCAGATTCGACATCTTTGCCCGCTAAATCGACTTGAAAAACGCTCTAAACCGGCAAGACCGTCCAGCCGGGGAGGAGCGGCTCGCGGGGCGACTTGCCGGCTGCGTCCGCCTCCCAGCGCTCGACCCAGTCGGACCAGGGGAGCGGGCAATCGCTGAGGACCATCTGCTTGGACGCCAGTCGGCGGGTCGGCGACCGAAGTTCCGGGCCGTCGTCGTAATCGAACAGGGCCTCCGTTCCATCGGGTCGGGGGATGACGAGGCCTTCGGGGACCGCGTCGAAGCGAGCGGCCTCTGGGCCGATCACCGTGGCGACCTGTTCGCGAACGGCGTGCGTGCCGGCCAGTTTCTCCAGGCCAAGCAACGCGTCGGCGAACGCGGCCCGTTCGTCGGCCGACAGTTCGGCGAGCCAGCCCGGTTCTTCGACGCTCGCGATCACCCAGCCGCCGCGTTCCTCGAACGACAGAATCACTTCGCCCGCGAACCCCGTTGCCGACAGGGGGAGTCGAACCCGATTGGTCGCCAGCCGGGGGTGTTCGGCGTGAATCGATCGGCCGGCCCAGCGCCGCGAGACTCGCAAGTAGGCGATGAACTCGCGCTCGACGAGCCGATGCAACGCCTCGGCGACGTGTTCGAGCGCATGATGCGCCTTGGCGGCCCGATGCGGCTTGCGAGCTCGCACGGCCCGGCTCCACTTCGCGAACGTCTTAGGCACGACGCCCGAGTGGAAGCCCGGCCGCAGCAGGGCACGCATCTTTTCGCCGTGCGAACCGATGATCACCGGATTCAACGAGTCCGGGGCGTTCGCCCGGTACAGTTTCCAGTTCTCCTTCAACTCCCAGACGAGGAAGCCAAAGATCCCCGGCACGCCGCTGATCAGCAGGAACATCGTCCGTTCCGAAGTACCCAGTTGCGTGGCGAGCGACGGGGCCAGGGGGACGAGAATTTTGTGCGAAACCGTGACAACCGGGAAGTGCTTGATTGGGTTGATCTGCGGCTCGACGAGCAGGTTCCAGGCGAACCGGAACACATACGTGAACACGAACCACACGAGCCCGAACCCAACTTTGAACGCGAACGCCGCCCGCGATTCGCCCTCGTGGAACCGCAACCCTTCATCCACCGCGTAAATGGCCCGGTCGATGGCTTCGAGGATCGCCCGGAAAAACGACAGGATCAACGTGAGCAGCCCGAGCAAAAAATTCACGGACACGATTCGCCAGACTCGCTCGGCCACTTCGTTCAAGCGATCCTCGAGTCCGCGTCCGACCGGCGTGCGGAACAGCGTCGCGGCCAGAATGCCCAGACCGACGCCGACCAGAGTGGCCGCCAGGCCATCGCGCCAGAACAGCCAAGTCGCCAGCGCCGACAGGCCGCCGATAACAACTGGGAACAGCAAGTGACGGCGAATGAACCGCGTGACCGGATTGTGAACGATCGCTCGCAGCGTCGGCGACCGACGAATCGCGCGCGGCAACTTGAACATCGCGAACGCGGCCAGATGCAGGACGCGCTTGCGAAACGCGGGCCAATGAATGAGCAGCAACAGCAAGACGGAAACGCTCGCCAGCAAGTAAAGGTTCATCCCACCAGGTTTGAGCGTCGGGTTGTCGGCCAGGGTCTTGGCCATGCCGCCGCCAACGGCTCCGAGGGCTTTCGTCGTCGCGGTCCAACCGGTGAGCCAGTGCGTCAAACCTTCGACGGCTTCGACCATGTGGCCGACCGCTTCGATGAGCACGTACGCCCCGCCGACGGGCAAGGCCACAAACTTCGTGAACGCTCGACCCACGCGCGTGCCGAAGAACAGCGAGCAACCCCGTTGCAGCCCGCGCATGTAGATTTCGCCACGCCGGTACACGCCGTCGAGCCGCGTCGCGAGCTTGGAGTTCGCTTGCAGAAGCGGATCGCCCGCGATGAATTCGCCCGGACCCGCGAGGTCCGGCAACTTGACGCGGTTGCGGGCGATGGCGTCGCGCAGGTCGCCGATCCGCAAGAACCCCCGATCGCACGCCCCGTCGAGCAGTTCTTCGACGAGCTTGTCGCGCGAGAGTCGTTCGGGAACGTTGCGGGGCACGAGGCCGACGTCGTCGAGTACGGCCACGAGGTCCGGCCGCAACTCCGTTCGCGCTCGACTCTCGGCCGCGTGAATCGCCTGCGTCAACGGTTCGATGAGTGCCGAGCCAATCACGTCGGCCCGATGCAACGCGGCTCGCAAGCGGCGAACGACATCGAGCCATTTCGGCTTGGTCAGTCGGCGTTTGATGGGCCGACGGCCGAACGAGATCAGCCACTCGACGAGGTCGGCCGCGTAAGTCTCGCGCTCGGCCGCCAGGCACGCGCGCTGAACTTCGTACAGCAAGCGACGCTCGGTCGGCCAGCCACCGGCCGACGCGGCGGGCACCAGGTCGCGGAACGCTTGCCGCCACGCTTCGCGTTCGGCCGGATCGAATTCGAGCACATCGCCGAAGCGAGTCGCGAATCGATCGATGTACGTGGCCGCCTCGGCGGAGCCGGCCCGATAGAGATCGACGGCCGCCTTCAGGTCGTTGCCCTTGCGCGACCAGTCGGCGGCCTGGCACCCGAGTGCGTCCGAAGTCGGCCCGCTGGGCCATTCCACGCGAACGGGCGGGCCGGGGGCTTCCAGCGAATCGCCCATGCCGGCCGGTCGCGTCTTTTCGAGAAGGGTCCCGACATCGAACAACTCGGTCGCCAGTCGCACCGCGTCGTCGAGGTTCCGCAGCCCAGGGAAATGTACTTCGAGATGGTCGGGGTCGAAGTGTTTCAACTCGAGTGCGAACGCGACGAACTCGCGGAACAGGTGTCGATCGGGGTCTTCGTCGGCGAGCAGGTGCTCGGCCTCGAGCGCGCCCCGGAGTTCGTGCCACTGGGCGGCCCCGAGTCGGTGCCGCAACCGCTCGATGGCCGTGTCCGTGAGCCGACCGTCGGCCAGGGCCCGGTCGATTTCACGATCGATCGCGAGGTGGAAGAGATGTCGCCACAGATCACGAAGGTTTGTCTCGAGTCCTTCGCGCGGGCTCGGGAGCAGCAGAAGTTGGGTGGATGACTCCTTCGTCTCGAGCCCGAGTTCCGCCGGCGTGAGCAGGTCGAACAAACGATCGCGGTCGATCCAGTGGCCGAACGCGTGAACCGCCCGGGCCTCGAGCCCGGCCCCATCGCGATCGAGCCGAATGGCCCGTCGAAGCGAGCGCTCGGGCAGAAACCGGGCCGCCGGCTCGATGCGCCGCGCCACGTCGGCCAGGTCCGGTTCGGTCATGCGTGGCTCGAGAAGTCGATGGGGCGACTCGATGCCGTTTTATGAAATGGGCCGAACGCCATTTCAGCAATGGCTGCGCAACGCGGGAGTTTCGAATTCGATTGGTTAGGCCCGCCGGAACAGCAAACGTTCGGCCAAGCCGAACAGCGCCTCGACTCCAAGTGCGAGGACGGCCGCCGGGATGGCGCCTTCGAGCATGAGGGGCACGTCGAACTTGTCGACGCCGCGCAGGATCGGCCGGCCGTAACCGCCCGCGCCGATGAACCCGCCCAGCGTCGCGGTCCCGACGTTGATGACCGCCGCCGTCCGGATGCCGGCCAGGATTGTCGGGGCGGCGAGCGGCAATTCGATCCGCCAGAGTATTGCCCAGCGAGTCAGGCCGAGTGAATGAGCCGACTCGATGAGTGAAGTTGGGATTCCAGTTAGGCCGGTATGTGTATTTCTGACGATGGGCAGCAAACTATAGAGGAAGAGTGCGGCGATCGCCGGGGCCGGGCCGATGCCACTGTCGAGTAGCCACTTCATCACCGGGATCATGAACAAGAGGAGGGCAAGCGATGGAATCGTCTGCAAGATGCCCGTCACGCCGAGGACGATTCGTCCGATCGTCGGTCGGCGGACGGCAAGAATGCCAAGCGGAATCGCTAGCAAAATCGCGGCAACGAGCGATGGCACGACCAGTTGAAGATGTTCGAGCGTCGTTTCGGCGACCCGGCGCGTGAGGGTGGACTCGTTCGCGACGACCTCGACATCGAGGGCTCGATTCAAGAACTCGCCGGCGGCCGCGATCTCGTCCGTCTGCTTCTCTTGCACGCGAGCGTTGAGTCGTTGCATGTCGGCTTCGGTGATCTTGCCTTCCAGTTTGCGAAGGTTGGCGACAACGTTAGGCAGTCGTTCCTCCAGGTCGATTCGATACAGCCAGACGGCCTCGTACGCGGGGAAGAATTGCCGATCGTCTTCGAGGACGAGCAGGTTGAACTGAGCGATCTCGCCATCAGTGGTGTAAAGCTCCATGAGGTCGATCGACTTCTCGACGAGGGCTCGATAGGCGAGCGTGTGGTTCATGCCGCGCACGTCGGCCTGCGGCAACGAATAGTGTCGCTTGACACCCGGCCAGCCGTCCGGCCGATCGAGGAACTCGTGGATGAAGCCGAACCGCAGTTCCGGGTGGGCGCGGAGGTCGGAGATCGTGCGAATGCCCTGTGCGGCGGCCACGTCCTTCCGCATGCCGAGGGCGTAGTTGTTGCGGAACCCGAGCGGCCGACTCATGCGGACGCCGTGCTTCGCCAGTTCGGCCGCCAGGTCCGGCGGTTCGGCCCGCAGAATCTGCTTGGTGATCGTGCCCGTATATTCGGGGTAAACGTCGATGTCGCCCTGAGTGAGCGAGAGCCACAGCGCCGGCGTGCCGCCGAGGTCTTGGCGAATCGACTCCGCGCCGGCCTGGCGCGCGAGTCGGGCGGCCATCTCGCCGAGGATGACCGACTCGGTGAATTTCTTCGAGCCGACGACGACCAGCCCTTCGCCCGCGTGACTCGCGGCCGAAAGTGCCAGAACAAGCAGGGTCGCGAGTCGAATCACGTGGCCCCCGGAAGTTGCGGACCACGCTGCGCCTGGACGAACCGAGTGACAAACGCGTCGGCCGGTCGATGCCACAGGTCCGCTGGCGGGCCATCTTGAACCACGAGTCCGTCGCGCAACAGCACGATTCGATCGCCAAAAATGGTCGCTTCGCCGAGGTCGTGCGTCACCAGAACAACGGTCTTTTTCAGTTGGTGGAACAGTTCGCGCAGCTCGTCTTGAAGGTCGGCGCGAACGAGTGGGTCGAGGGCGGCGAGCGGTTCATCGAGCAACAGCGCGGCCGGGTCGAGCATGAGTGCCCGCATCAGGCCGACGCGTTGCTTCTGGCCGCCGGAGAGTTGATCCGGATAGCGATCGAGCGCGTCGGCCGGAAAGCGCGTCAACGCCGCGACTTCGTTCACTCGGGCCGCGATACGGGAATGATCCCAACCGAGATGGCGGGCGAGCAACGTGACATTGCCACGCGCCGTCAGGTGCGGGAACAGGCCCCCGTCCTGGATCACGTAGCCCGTTCGCAAGCGAATCGACCGGGCATTTGCGGGCGACACCGATAAACCATCGAACGCGATCGTCCCCGCATCCGGTTCGACGAGGCCGATCAACAACCGAAGGAGGGTACTCTTGCCGCAACCGCTCGGGCCGATCAGCACGGTTGTCCGACCCGCTTCGAGTTCAAGCGAGACCGGCCCGAGGACCGGTCGGCCGGCATATTGCTTCGACACATCGGCGAGGCGGAACATCAGCGGACCACCACGCCGTTCCAGAACGCGACGTAGCCCGCGATCTGCTTGGCCGCGTCGAACGGCTCGGCGTAGTACCAGGCGGCGTCCGCGTTCTTCTGACCTTCGACAACCACGGTGTAGTACTTGGCCGTCCCCTTCCAGCCGCAATACGTCTGCGTCGCGCTCTTGCGAAAGTATTCCATCTTCAACGAGTCGGCCGGGAAATAGTGGTTCCCTTCGAGCACGATCGTTTGGTCCGATTCGGCCAGCACGGCCCCGTTCCAGGTCGCCTTCGGCATGTGTGGTCCTCCGTAACGATCTCAGTCGCGGAACTTGGCCGCGAAGTGTTTGCGGAACTTGGCCACCTTCGGCGAGACAACGTACTGACAGTACGTTTGCGCCGGGTTGGCCCGGAAGTACCCCTGATGGTAGTCCTCGGCTTTGAAGAATTTCACCAGTGGCGCGACTTCGGTCACGATTGCCGCGTCGAAGAGTTTGGCGGCCGACAGTTCCGCGATCTTGGCCTTCGCGAGCCGCTCCTGTTCGGCGTCGTGCACGAAGATGCTCGACCGATACTGGGTACCGATATCGTTCCCCTGGCGATTCAACGTCGTCGGATCGTGAATGACGAAGAACACGTCGAGCAGTTCGGAAAACGACACGACGACCGGGTCGAACGTGATCTGCACGACTTCGGCGTGCCCCGTGGTCCCGGAGCAAACGTTGCGGTAGCTCGGGCTCGGATCGGCCCCGCCGGCATAGCCCGATTCGACCATCGAGACGCCGATCATTCGCTCGAAGACGGCTTCCAGGCACCAGAAGCAGCCGCCGGCCAGGGTGGCGATTTCAAAGCCCTTGTTTTCCGCAGTGACCTGCGACATTTGACCTTCCTCCAGGGTGGCTCGTCCACCGTACCCTACGGGAGATTCTACCGCGTCACGAAAGCCGACGTGTGGTTCTGGACCCACCCATGACGGATAACGCGGTGGCCGCCTTGCAGCGAGACATGGAACAAACTCGACTGGCCGAAGCGATCGTTGGGCAACTGCCGGCGGGGTCGCGGCCCATGTGATTGCGGTCGCCGGGCTATTGGCCGTCGCGTCGGGGCGTTCAAGATTTGAGTCTGCGTATGCCTGGACGGATCCGACTTCAGGCGGGAATGTTTCGACACTCCGACTTCCGATTGATCCGCTTCAGCAAACCGGCCAAGACTTTGCCCGGACCAATCTCGTAGAACCGCTCGACACCCGCCGCCAACAAGCCCCGGATCGTCTCCGCCCACCGAACCGGCTGCAGCACCTGACGAACGAGCAGCGGGCGAATCTCGCTCGGGTCGGTGTGCGGCTGGGCGTCGACATTCGACCAGACCGGCAGGCGGGCCGGCTTCAAGTCGACCCCGGCGAGGGCGGTCGCCAGTTCCTCGTCGGCCGGCTTCATCAATTCGGTGTGGAACGCGCCGGCGACGGCGAGGCGAATCGCCTTGCCACCCTTGGCTTCGATCAACTTCTCGGCGGCGTCGACGGCCGCGATTTCTCCCGACAGGACCGTGTTGCCGGGACACAAATAGTTCGCGATCCAGAGTCGACCACTTGGAGCCGATTCGGAAACGACCGCCTCGACCGTCGGCGGATCGATCAGCAAGGCGCTGACCATGCCGCTCGGAGTGCGTTCGGCCGCCCGCTGCATGTGTATGAC
>JANLUE010001387.1:0-8361 GCA_031363325.1 Gemmataceae bacterium | reverse complement strand
CGAACCATCGGCATGTCGATGGAAGAGCGGATGAAGGGGATCCCGGTCCAGGAATGGATTAAGGGAATTCCAGCAAAGGATCGCCTGCAAGGTATTCCGACCGAAGAACGCCTGCAAGGAATCCCCGCCGAAGAACGCCTTCACGGCCTTACCCCCGAGGAGGCCAAGCGACTGCAAAAACTACTCGAAGATCGTTGGCCGAAATGACTCCTGCAACAATTCGGCGACCACAATCGAGGTGAATCACATGGCCGAGAAAATGTACGAGACGCTCGAAGAAGTGATTCTGAACATGCCGCCGGAACTTCGAACCATCGGCATGTCGATGGAAGAGCGGATGAAGGGGATCCCGGTCCAGGAATGGATTAAGGGAATTCCAGCAAAGGATCGCCTGCAAGGTATTCCGACCGAAGAACGCCTGCAGGGCATTTCGGCAAAGGATCGCCTGCAGGGCATTCCAGCCGAAGAACGCCTGCAGGGCATCCCGGCAAAGGATCGCCTGCAGGGCATTCCAGCCGAAGAACGCCTTCACGGCCTCACCCCCGAGGAGGCCAAGCGACTGCAAAAACTACTCGAAGATCGTTGGCCGAAGTGATTCCCCTCGCGCGGTCGGAGGTCCAGTTCGTGTGCGCTCGTTTCACCCTGTTCACGCCCGGCGACCTCATCGCGGCTCGGTTCAATTTGAACCAGGTGCCCGACCTCACGCCGCGCTATAACGTCGCGCCGTCGCAACAGGTGCCGGTCATCGGGGCGAAGGCTTCCGGCTCCGGACGCGGGCTGGCGCTCTTCAAGTGGGGGTTCGTGCCGCACTGGTCGCAGGATCCGAAGTCCGGGCCGAAGCCGGTGAACGCGAAGTCCGAGTCCGTGGCCGACTCCTCGGCGTTTCGCGATTCGTTTCGACAACGACGTTGCTTGATCCCGGCCGACGGTTTCTACGAATGGCGGACCACGCCAGAGGGCAAGATGCCGCTTCACTTCCACGTGAAGGATCGCGGCCTGTTCGCGTTTGCCGGCCTCTGGGATCTCTGGCGTGGCGAATCCGAAAAACTGTTCTCCTGCGCCATCCTGACGACTTCGGCCAACGGCGTCGTTCGCTCGGTTCACGATCGCATGCCCGTGATCCTGCCGGCCGACGCATGGGACCGCTGGCTCGACCCGGCCGAAACTGAACCGGCGAAGTTGCTCCCGCTCCTGAAGCCTTACCCGGAAGACGACCTCGAAGCCGAGCCCGTCGACCCGATCATCAACAACTCGCGACATTCCCCCCAGGCGTTCCCGACCCTTGCCTAACGATTTGCTCTACTTGATCGGCTATCGCGGCTCCGGCAAGACCATGGTCGGCCGCTCGATCGCCGTTCGACTGGGCTGGCAATTCTGCGATGCCGACGTGGTCCTCGAAGATCGATTTGGAACAACGATCCGCGAGATTTTCGCGGAGGAAGGCGAATCCGGTTTTCGCGCCAAGGAGTCGATCATCCTCGCGGAACTGAGTCTTCTCGATCGAGCCGTGATCGCGACTGGAGGAGGCGTTGTTCTTCGCGAGGAAAACCGATCGCTACTTTCCACTGGCTTCGTCGCCTGGCTGACGGCCGATGCCGCGACGCTCTGGGCCCGCATCCAGGGCGACTCGACGACGGCCGCCCGTCGGCCGGCCCTGGCTGGCGGGGGCATCGAGGAAGTCGAACGCCTGTTGGCCGTCCGCGAACCTCTGTATCGAAGCGTTGCGAACATTGAAGTTGCCGTCGGGGCGTTGTCGCCGGAACGGGCTGCCGACGCTATTCTGGCCGCATGGACCTCCTCTGGGCGGAAGCCGTCTGGGTTTTTCTCGTCTTCCTCGCCGGAATAACGGCCGGAAGCTTCATCAACGTCGTGGTCGGCCGACTGCCGCTCGAAAAAAGCGTGCTTTGGCCGAACTCACGCTGTCTCACGTGCCTCAATCCCCTCGAGCTTCGCGACAACCTGCCGATCGTCGGCTATCTGCTTCGCCGCGGCAAGTGTCGATTCTGCGGCTCGGGCTTTTCCAGCCGCTACATGTGGGTCGAGCTGGCGACCGGGATCGTGTTTGCCGGGCTCTATTACGTTGAAGTGTTGCACAACTGGCATCGGTTGCCGTTCTTCGACAACGAACGAGTGCAACTTTTCCAGGGGGTCACCTCGTGGCAGGGCTGGGTCTTCTGGCTGCAACACGTCGTGCTGTTTTCGTTCCTGCTCGCCGCCTCGCTGTGCGACTGGGACCATCGCCAGATTCCGCTTTCGCTCACGGTGACTGGAATGTTCGTGGGGCTGATTTTCGCGACCGCCTTCCCCTGGCCGTTCCCGAATGACCCCGCCATCACGGCCGAATTGCCGTCGCAGGAACGATTCGAGTTGGGGAAAGACGCCAAGGACATGAAGGCGCAGGCCGGCCCCTCCTGGGCGTTCAACGTCAATACGGAGAAATACCCGCACGGAATACCCCGCGGACTTTACCCGTGGCCCGTCTGGGGTCCGTTGTCGCACTGGCTCGAGAATCACCGTTGGGCGCTGGGCCTCTTGACCGGCCTGGCCGGCGCGGCCGCGGGGATGATCCTGATCCGGGTCGTCAAGTTTCTGTTCGAGAAAGGCCTCGGCAAAGAGGCGCTCGGGCTCGGCGACGCCGACTTGATGATGATGGCTGGCGCGTTTGTCGGCTGGCAAGTGGTGATCGTTTCGTTCTTTCTCGGCGCGCTCCTGAGCCTGCCGCTCGGCTTGTTGATGGCCATACGCAAGGGCGACAACGCCTTGCCATTCGGTCCGGGCCTTGCGGGTGGCGTGATGGTCACGTTGCTCGGTTGGAAGTGGATCGCACCGTACGTCCAGGGCGTGTTCTTCGACGAGATGCTCGTTCTCTTTGGTGCGGTGCTGCTCGGCGGTGGGATGTTCCTCTTGAGTGGCGTGTTGCGACTGTTCGGGCGAGGGCCGGCGGCTCAACCCGCCTCATGAGGTGGACCGATGCCAGGGATCGCGATCGTCGATTACGGGATGGCCAACCTGCGAAGCGTGCAGAAGGCATTCGAAAAGGTCGGCGCCGAGGCCACGATCACGAGCGATCCCGACGTGGTCGCCAAATGCGACAAACTCGTTCTGCCGGGCGTTGGCGCGTTTCAGGATGCGATCGCCAAGCTTCGTGAAACCGGTTTGAATCACCCAATCGTCCAACACATCCAGTCGGGCCGACCGTTCCTCGGCATTTGCCTCGGCCTCCAGATGTTGTTCACTCGCTCGATGGAAGATGGCGTTCACGCGGGGCTCGACTTCCTGCACGGCGACGTGGTTCGCTTCCCGGACGTGCCCGGCCTGAAGGTCCCGCACATGGGCTGGAATCAGTTGCGCTTCCACGGCGATTGCCCGTTGTTCAAAGGCTTGCCCGATCAGTCGGCCGTGTATTTCGTCCATTCGTATTTCGCGGTGCCGACGGACCAGACGCTCGTCGCGTCCGAGGCCGACTACCCGACCCCGTTCACGGCCGCCATCTGGCGCGACAACCTGTTCGCGACCCAGTTCCACCCGGAAAAGAGCCAGGCGGTGGGGCTGCGAATGTTGCAGAACTTCGCGGAGTTGAATTGAACTCAGAACAGATTGAAACTTGGAGTGGTTCACTAATCTGCAGCTTTTCGGCCGAAACTGGGGCAACGCGATCGCTCGAACGATGTCCAATGACCAACCTTGTACTTTTTTCTCAACCACGTTACTCTCTGGCGGTTGGGTGATTCGCCTTCTCCGCAAGGATGCGGTGCATGGGTCGCGGTTCCTTCCATTTGGCGGTCGTGTTGGTCGTCGCGTGCCTGACGGGCTGTAGCCTGTTCGGCAAACGCAAGGCCACGCAGCCGCCGGCTCGCGATCAGGCTCGCCAGGGGGCGAACGATCGCACGTTGCTCGCGCTCGGGCCGAACTCCGGTCGCGATCGGCCGTTGCCCGATCCGGCGTCGATGATCCCCCAGCCACCGAGCATGGCGATCCCGGAAATCCCGGACGCCCCTCCCAAGGAAACCGAATACGTCAACGCTGGCGACCCGCCAGCCAAGGTCATTCCGACGGGCGGCTCACGCGAAGGGCTCGTCAAGCCAGCCGTCGCGACCGAACCCGAAGCGAACCTCGACGCCCTGCGTCGTCTCCAACGAACGGCGGCCGAGAAGTTCGCCGCGATCGATGGCTTCGAATGTCGCTTGACCCGCCGCGAGACGATCGGCTCGAAGGCGATGCCCGAAGAAGTCCTCGACTACAAGTTCCGTCGCGAGCCATTCAGCTTGCACATCAAATGGGTGGGCATGGAGGGCCAGGGCCGGGAACTCGTGTACGTTCAAGGCAAAAGCGAGGGCAAGGTTCACGTGCTCACCGGGCGCGGCGACGGACTGTTGGTGCCGAGCGGCAAGCGGTTCGCCTTCGCGCCGACGGACAACCAGATTCGTTCGAAGAGCCGCTTCGACATTCGCGAGGGCGGCATGGCGATGTCGATCACGTGGTTCGGCAAAGTCGTGTCGGCCATGGAAAAGGACCCGAAGCAAGCGAGTCGGATGCGTTACCTGGGCGTGAAGCCGCGTCGCGAACGCGAATCGGGCCTGGAGGCCGTTGAGGAAACGATTCCCCCCGACTGGGAGCCGTTGCTGCCGAAGGGCGGACGGCGAACGACGTACTTCGACCCCGACCCGAAGTCGCCATCGCACGGATTGCCAATTCTCGTAATCGCATTCGGCGACACGGGCCGAGAAGTCGAGTATTATTGGTTTGAGCAGTTGCGGCCGATCAAGCCGAAGGATGCCGAGTTCGACCCGGAGCGACTCTGGCGAACCCGCTAATGTGCCAACCTGACAGGCGTTCGACCCCGAGCGCCAACGATCCGCCCATTGCGTATGTTCAATAACGAGAGAACGTTACGGCGACGAATGGATCGTTGGCCGGTCGGGGTATGAAATTTGCACTGCGATTGGATGGACGAGAATCGAAGTACGGAGCTTGCCGACTTGAACTGACGGACATGACGGAAACACGCCAGCCATATTCGATCCTGATTACCGACGACGACCGGGGCATCCGCGAGATCCTGGCCGAAATCGTCGAGTCGAAGGGCTTTCGTCCCGTGTTGGCCGAAGATGGCGAGGCGGCCATCGCGATTGTTCAGCACGAGCCAATTCATTTGGCCCTGCTCGACATGAACATGCCGAAGCTGACTGGCCTGGAAACGCTCCACCTCGTTCGCCAAATCCATGCCCTGCTTCCCGCGATCCTGATCACGGCGGACGCGACTTTGGAATTGATGCGACGAGCGTTCGACGCCCAGGTCTTCAGCGTGGTCCCGAAGCCGGTGAACGCCGAGGTCGTGGTCTCGACCGTCGTGCGGGCGCTGGTCCGAGTCTATGGCACCGTGAACGAACCCCCTCAGAAACCCGACTTTGGAGAGACGACCCGATGAAGGTGATCCCGCTCAACGACAAGATGCTGGTGGAACGACTGGAAGCCGAGCAAAAGACGGCCGGCGGCATCGTCCTGCCGGACTCGGCCCGCGAGAAACCCAAGCAAGGCAAAGTTCTGGCGACCGGCGAGGGTAGGACCCTCGAGAACGGCACGCGCCAGCCGTTCCAGGTGAAGGCCGGCAACACGATCCTGTTCACGAGCTACGCCGGCAACGAGATCACCGTGGACGGCACGGAATACTTGATCATGACCGAAGACGATGTGCTGGCGATCGTCGGGTAATTGACTCGCATTCGCCCACTCGCCCACAAATCGCCCTTGCCCCACTTTCGGCGTCGGGGTATCTCCCGTCGCGATGAACCCGCTCACCTATTTGTTTCTCTCGGCCGCCCTCGGGTCCGGGCCGGCGCTTTCCGTTGATCCACCGGCGGTGGATCGCGGCGAATTGCCGGCGCACAAACCGCTGACGCAGACGTTCCAACTGAAGAACAACGGCTCCGAGTCGATGACGCTGACCGACGTTGCGTCGGCCTGCGGGTGCCTTCGGCACAAATTCGAGAAACAGGAACTCCGGCCTGGCGAGTCGACCGAGTTGACGGTCGGGGTCGGGTTGCTGGCGCATCCGGAAGGCCCCGCCGTGTGGGCGTTTCGCGTTCAGTACAAGATTGGCGAATCGGCCGGCAACGTGCCGGTCAAGATCGTCGCCAAGGTCCGCAAGGACGTAACGGTCGAGCCGGCCGCCCTCATGCTCTCGGCCGAAGGAGAGGTCTCGGGTACATTGACGGTGTTGGATCGCCGCAAGAATCCGCTCAAGGTGACGGCTGTCCGTCTCGGCTTGAAAGATCTGTCCGCCGAAGTGAAGGCCGCCGCGGAGAGCGACGGTCGCCGGGCCACGCCGATCGCGATCACCCTGGCGGCCGCGTGCCCGGTTGGCCAACACGTCGATGAGATTTGCATCGACACGGACGATCCGGAGTATCGCGAGCTTCGCGTGCCGTTGCGAGTGTTGAAGAAGGCCCCGAGCGACGGCGTTCAGGCGGCGCCGGCCAATGTAACGCTCCGGTTCGCAAAGGACCAACCGACGGCCACGAGCCTCGTGAAACTTCGCGACGCCAAGGACGGCGAAGTGACGATTGAAAAAGCCGAAGCCGACCACGCCGCCGTGTCGTGCAAGTTCGCCGCCGGCCCCGGTTCGATGGCCACGCTCCGTGTCACTGTGGACCGGGCGAAGGCCAACGGTTCGGGGGTAGCGGTCGTTCGTGTGAAGTTGAGCGGCCCGAAGGCCGAGACGATTCTCGTGCCCGTTTCGTGGCACGTTCCGTGAAAGGCGAGGAAGCCGTGACGACGAACAACTCCGAGGCCCGCGAAGACCTACTTCCGAAGTACACGGCCAGCGAACGGCCAGTCACGCGCGGAACGCGGATCGCGTTTCAACTTTGGGTCATCTGTCTGCTCTTCACGCTCGTCGTGACGCTCACGCTCTATCTGATCGACAAATTCACCGGCTGAATCGAGGGACGATTTTCTCCCGGAGCCGCGACATTGCGGCCGCCTCGGCGGCGCGAATCACGACCAGATGTCGCCGCGCTCACATCCCGAAGAACGGCACCGGCACCAGGAAGGCGTGTTGTTCGTACAGGCTGAAAACGCCGTTCCAACTCGTGTACTGGGTGAAGAACACGATCAGGACATAGAGGCCCGCGACCGGCAGGAACGGTACACGGCCCGTCCAGCGGAAGAACCAGTGGCGTGGCTCGTCGCGAAGGCGGGCTCGCCCGAGCGCCCAACCGGTCAGTACGCGAGCCGGGAAGATGAAGCCAATGAACACGAGCCCCGGTAGCCAGGCCGCTTCGCGGGGGACGATTTCGATTTTCAGCAGATAGAGCGGGACGGCGAAGATCAACGTAATCAGAAATGCGAATGCGTGCGCCCACGGTGCCCGGCGGTACTCGCGTCGCGCTTCGAGCAGGGCAAAGCCATCGCGAACCCGACCGGCGACGGCCATGCGCATCTGCAGGAACGGCAAGTAGAGCAACACGATCGCGAGCAAGAACCCGCCGATCACGCCGAGGAAAGGTGCCAGTCCGAATTGGGCATGTCCCAGCGCCAACAGTGAGATCGGTATCAGGAGCCAGGCCATCGCGATAATGAAGCCACGCACGCCGAGCCCGAGGTAGTACGGCAAGCGCAGGCCCATCACGAAGTCCCAAACCGCGTCGCGACAACGCACGTAGTAGCCGCCCCGCAAGACTCGCAGGCCAACGTGGATGAAATTGAAGGGCCAGAGGAAGTGCCGTAGTCGGCCGCCCATGGCGCAGGCCATCGCGATATGGAAGACGACCGCGAACATCGCGGCCCAGAGCCCGACTTTCCAGGCCTTCGTCGCCTGGCTACCGGCGTCGATGATTTCGGCATCGAACGAGACATCGGCAATGAATCGAACCGGCAACGTGAACAGCCACGAACAAAACACGATCCCGCCGACGCGGGCAGCCGGGCGAACGCCGATCAGGCAATCGCGAAGCCGGCCGCTGCGCGCCACCCGCGCACCCGCTTCGAGCAAGTAGCCCAAACTCAGAAATTGCAAGACCGGCAACGCCGCCAGGAACGCGAGCCCAACGAACAACGTCGCCATGCCGACGACGTATTCAAAGGCGGACGCGATCGCCTTTCCGACCAGGACGATCGGGTTCGATTGCAGTTGGAAGTCGTCGGCCGATCGAGGACGAAAACGCCGGCGTGGCAAAGGTGGCGGGATCGGGGTCGAATCAATTGGTAGAGGCGGTGGAAAGGCCGACTCGCGCAATCGGTCCGGCAAAGGTGGGGGATAGGCCGGCGGCTCGATGGGTCGACTCATACCAGAAATACCCAATCGCCGGCCGGCGGTTTCGATTCTGAAACCAAGTATGCACTATTCTGGTAGAACTGGCG
>JANLUE010001375.1:0-5561 GCA_031363325.1 Gemmataceae bacterium | reverse complement strand
GGGCCGGCGATCAAGCCCATCGTTCTCCGAATGGTGTGGCAAGTCGCTCGGGCCAAGATCCTGCCGATTGTGGCCGTCGGTGGTATCGCCACGCTCGATGATGTGATGGAGTTCCTCGTCGCCGGCGCGAGTGCGGTTCAGATCGGCACGGCCAACTTCTACGACCCGACGGCAAGCGTTCGCATCGTCGCGGAGTTGCCGGCGGCGCTCGAGCGAATTGGCTGTACTTCGTTCGCGGACGCGGTTGGGGCGATGCACCGGGCGGTCAAACCGTGAGAATCTTCCGGTACACGACCTTGTCGTCGCCGGCCCGATAGAAATCGCGGATTCGCGCTTCCTCTTCGTAGCCGCACTTGCGATAGAAATCGCGCACGCGATCGAACTTCGGCAGGCCCGAGGTCTCGACGATCAGTTGTCGCGCGCCGCACGCCAGGACCATTTCCTCCACGTGCCGAACGATCGCCTCGCCCCGGCCTTGGCCCTGTCGATCGGGATGCACGGCGATCATGTACAGGTTCCACGTTCCTTCGGTGAGCCGTTCTTGCCCGACGTACGCGACCCCGACCGGACCGCCATCGTCGTCCGCGATCCAAAAATGATCGGGACCGAGCTTGCCGTCGAAATAGTCGCCGAGCATCTCGACAACAAATCCCAGTTCATCGGGCTGAAACAGGCCAGACGCTTCGGCAAGCGTCGTCAAGGCGGTGATATCTTCGCGAAGTGCGGGTCGGATCATTGGAAACTCGGGGAGGAGAAAGGACATCCACCCGACACGGAGTGCTTCGCAATGGTTCGCGACTATTCGAGTCCCGCCACCAATCGCTTCGGCGCGATCGCCCGGTAGCTTTCGTCGATCCATTCGAGCAACATCTCAATCGGTACGTCCTCACCGGGCTCGAAACGGGACGTGACCCAACCGTGCTTGCCGAGCCCGTAGCCGGTTCGTTCGGCGAAGGGAAGTGAGAGCGCGTACTCGGCGGATTCGGGCAACTTGACCGTGACGCTCAGCCCGCCATCGGGCCGATGCATCGCGCAGAAAATCTTCTTGTTGACCTTGAAGGCCGACTCGCCCCAGGGGAACTCTTCGACGGCTTCCGGATACGCCAGGGTGCACTTGCGGATCGTCGAGGCGGCTTTCGCCAGAGGGTCGGCCTTCGGCATCGATCACACCAGTTCGCGGATCGCCTTGCCTTCGACGAGGTGCTGCGGTCGGCCGGTCGGGTCGTTGAGCGAGGTGGTCTCGGGGTCGATGCCGAGGCCGCGCCACAAGGTCGCAAACACGTCGGCGAAGGACATCGGCCGACTGTTGGCGTATTCGCCGAGCCGGTTCGTGCTGCCGATCGCCTGGCCGGTCTTCAGCCCGCCGCCGGCGAGTAGCGCACACGAAACTTGCGGCCAGTGGTCGCGGCCCGCTTCCTTGTTGATCCGCGGCGTCCGGCCAAACTCGCCCCAGGCGATGACCGTCACGTCGTTCAACATCCCCCGGGCGTCGAGGTCTTCGACCAGGGCGGTGATCGCCTGATCGAGTTTGCGGCCGTGATCGCGGACGAGGTCGAAGTTCTTGCCGTGGCTATCCCATCGGCCGTAGCTGAGCGTCACGCAACGAACGCCGGCTTCGACCAGTCGTCGGGCCATCAGCAATTGATCGTTGCACGTCGGCGCGCCGTCGTACTGGAACTGGTAGGGCTTGCCGTCGCCGTAGCGGGCTCGCAGCCGGTCCGGTTCCTTTGAGATATCGAGTGCTTCGATCAGTTTGTTCGACGTGAGCACGCCGAGCGCTCGTTCGGTGGCCGCGTCGGCCCCGCGTACGCCGCCGTTCACGTCCAGTTCGCGACGTAGGTTGTCGAACGAATTCAACAACGTCTTGCGGTCGCCGAGCTGGGCCGCGTTCACGCCGTTGAGCCGCATGTCGGCCATGCCGCTTCCGTCGGGTCGGAACGGGGCGTACGGCGTGCCGAGGAAGCCCGTCTTGCCCGAATCGCTCCACGGGCCATGTTGCGTCTTGGCGGCGAGTCCAACGTTCGGCGGGACCGAGGGGTCAACCGGGCCGTACAATTTGGCGAGCATCGAGCCAATGCTCGGCCAGCCGCCCACGGCCCGGAACGCCCCGTCGTCGCGACCGGTCGTGCACTGGATCGCGTCGTGTCCGCCGCGAGCGCCGACGACCGAACGCAGGAACGCGAACTTGTCGGCCATGGACGCGATCTTCGGGAAGCATTCGCCAATTTGCAGGCCCGGCACGCTCGTGCTGATCGGCTTGAACTCGCCACGCACATCGACCGGAGCTTCGGTCTTGATCTCCCACATGTCCTGGTGCGGCGGCCCGCCGCCGAGGAAGATGTTGATGATCGCCTTGTGCGAAGTTCGCCCAAGGCTTTGCTCGGCGCGCAAGACATCGGCCAGCGAGAACTGGGTGGCACCGAACGCGAACGCCCCGATCTTCAGAGCGGTGCGACGACTCACGCCGTCGCAGAACTTCTGCGTTGGGCCGGGAATGGACAACATGGCAGGGCCTCTCGGTTGAGCGAAGGCGAGGCACGGTGTGGTCGGCGATTGGAAGCCGACCGGCGGGGTGGGCGAGTTTGGGCGGTCGGGCGCATTCCAAGCGGTGTTGGAATGTATAGGGATGATACCCCGAAATCGGCTCACTCGCAAGCAGAAAAACCGCAAATTGTGGTGCTCGATTCCTCAACCCGTCTCGGCCCAAATCTTCGCCAGTTCGACGAGCACGCGGACGGCCGATTGCATCTCTTCCAGGCAGGTCCATTCGAGCGGCGAGTGGGGGTTGTGTTCGCCGGTTGAGAGGTTCGGCGTCGGCAGGCCCTTGGCGGTGAGTTGCGAGCCGTCCGTCCCGCCACGGATGCTGCCGAGCTTCGGCGTCAGGCCCGCCCGGCGGGTCGCTTCGACGGCGTACTCGACCGCCCGCGGTTCGGCCTTCATGCCGTCGGCCATGTTCCGGTATTGCGGCTCGACTTTGATGTCGATCGACGAGCCGGGAAACTCGGCCGTCACGGTCCGGGCCACGGTGCGGAGCAACTCAGCTTGTTCAGCGAGCTTCGCGGTGACGAAGTCACGTAACAACATAATGATGTTCGTTTCCGCGACCCCACCGTCGATTCGGTACGGATGGACGAAGCCGTCGCGGCCTTCAGTCGTCTCCGGGCTCAACGTTGTGCGCGGCAGGCGATCGAGGAACAGCCCGGCCAGGCGAATCGAATTGACCATCCGCCCTTTGCCGATCGACGGGTGAATGTTCTTGCCCCGCACGGTGATCGTCGCCTTGTCGGCCGAAAACGTCTCGGCCTCAATCTCCCCCTGACCCGCCCCATCGAGCGTATAGCCGACGACGGCCCCGACCACTTTCGGGTCGACGTGATCGACCCCGTGGCCGATCTCTTCGTCGCACGTGAAGACGACCCGGATCGGTCCGTGGGGGATCTCGGGATGTTGGATCAGATACGCGGCCGTCTCGACGATGACCGCGAGGCCCGCCTTGTTGTCGGCCCCCAGGAGGGTCGTTCCATCGGTCGTGATCACCGTCTTGCCAACGCAGGCCTTCAGGTCCGGCGAGTCGGCCACGCGAATCACCTTCGACGAATCGCCCGGCAACACGAGATCCGACCCGTCGTAGTTCTCGTGAACAATCGGCTTGACGTTCTTGCCCGAGGTTTCGGGAGAAGTATCGATGTGCGCGATCCAGGCGATCGTCGGGGCCGAACGCGATATCGTCGCCGGGATCGTCCCGAGCACGATGCCGAACTCCGAACGCGACACGTCCGCCAGGCCGATGGCCCGCAATTCGTCGGCGAGCAGACGGCCAAGTTCGAGCTGCCCGGGCGAACTCGGGTACGTTCCCGACCCGTCGATCGCCTCGGTGTGAACGCGACAGTAACGACAGAATCGATCGAGGAGCGTCGGCGTCGAAATCATTGGCGGATTCGAAAGAGTGGGGCGGAACGGTGCAACAATTCGGCCGTGAAGGCGCAGGATATGGTTATGGCGATTCGCTGGCTCGGCACGTTTCTGCGGAACCTCGGCGTCGTCGCCTTCGCGGGCGGGCTGCTGATCGGCGTGCCGATTCTGTTCGAAGGGGTCACCGGCCTGATCGGTGAGGGCGATCGAATGCGCGACGAGACGGACGAGCAAATCGAAGCGCGGTATTCGTTGGTGGGAATGTTCTGGGGCATTGCGATTGGTGGCTGGGTCGTTGCTCGAATCGGGGCGGCGATCGGCGACCCAAACTCGAAACCGCCGCTCGGCCTACTTCGCGTGGTGTCGGAACTCCTGATGTTGATCGGCGGGTTCAGCCTGGCGCTCGGCGGGCTCATTGCAACGGCCCCACGGGCCGGCGGCTACGAAACGCCCGTGGAGTATCGGCGCGTGATGTACGTTGGCCTGATCGGCGGCCCAATCGTCTTCGCCGCGGGCTGGGCGATACGGCGACGCGCGGTTCGCAAAGAGCGATGGACTCCGAAGTCCACCGTTCAGCCCTGACCGGCATGTATTCTAACCGAATGCGGATCTCCAACGAATCCTATTTGATTGTTGATGTCGAGGCCACTTGCTCGGACGACGGTATGGTGCCGCGCCACGAAATGGAGATCATCGAAATTGGGGCCGTCATTCAGAGTACTCGGACCTTCGAGATCGAGAGTGAATTCCAAACTCTCGTGAAACCGGTCCGACACCCCGAGTTGACTTCGTTCTGTTTGGAACTCACCGGCATTCGGCAAGACGAAGTTGCGGTTGCGCCCGGCTTTTCGTTTTCAATCCATGATTATCGCGAGTGGATGGCCGCGTTTCCAGATGCTCAGTTCTGCTCGTGGGGCGACTACGACAAAAACCAATTTGCCCAAGACTGCGCATTCCATGAACTTGAGTACCCCTTTGGACCTGGACATCTAAACCTCAAGGCCGAGTTCTCTCGAGTACTCAACTTGCGAAAGCGACTTGGCATCACAGACGCGCTACGACGCGTGGAATTGGACTTTGAGGGTTCGCACCATCGCGGGCTTGACGACGCCCGAAACATGGCTCGACTCGTTCGACGCGTCTGTATCGGGGCGTGACGATTGCAAGATTTTCGCGTGGACGGTGGAATCGAGATGATGAACCCGCGCGAGTTCCTGGACATTGACCCGAGTGTCCTTCGCTTGCCAACGTCGCGGCCGACGGGCGCGGAACCTCGCAAACATCAACGCCAGATCGCCCAACACGGTCGTTCAGTCGCGGGGATGCCGCCGGTCCTGGTGTATCGAGGGAGTGATATACGACGGCGTTACGCGAGCCACGCGAGCGGCGAAACTCTGTCCAGGCCAACTGATCCCGGTGGAGGTGACCGGAACGCTTCTGATTCCAGTCGGCCACTACCCCACCATCAAAGAGAAATTGCCATGAACTCAACAACGACCGATGAACTGCTGGATGTTTTGGCGGACTTGCGACGTGTACAGCCCGACCTTCGGCTCGGGCAAATGATCGCGGCCTTGACGTTGGTCGCGCGCGGTGACGCGGCCGGCGCGGTCTGGGAGGTCGAAGACGCTGAACTGGTCAAGGTGGCC
>JANLUE010001320.1:0-5573 GCA_031363325.1 Gemmataceae bacterium | reverse complement strand
TACGCGAACGGCGTGCGCGCCGGCATCGCCGAACTTGGGCCGCACCTGCTCGGCGAGAACGCCCTCGAACTGGCGAAGCTCAACCGCCGCATGGACGCCGCCCTCAAAGGCCACGCCTACGTCAAGTCCGGCATCGACATGGCCAGTTGGGATTTGCTTGGCAAGGCGACGAACCAACCGGTGTGTACATTGCTCGGCGGCCGCTACGGCGACGACTTTGGCCTGTACCGGGCGATTTCGCAAGAATCCCCCGAGGCGATGGCGAGTCGCGTGGCCGGCTATCGGACCGAGGGGTATCGCCGATTTCAACTGAAAGTCGGCGGCGAGGCGGACACGGACATCGAACGCATCAAGGCCGTCAGCGCTCAACTTCAACCCGGCGACCGCCTGATCGCCGACGCGAACACCGGCTGGCTGATGCACGACGCGATGCGGGTCGTGCGAGCGGTCCGCGACATCGATGTGTACATCGAACAGCCGTGCGAGACGTACGATCAGTGCCGAACGATTCGCCAACACACCGATCATCCATTCGTGTTGGACGAAGTGATCGATTCGATCGACATGTTGCTGCGTGGCCACGCCGACCGGGCGATGGACGTAGTCAATTTCAAGATCAGCAAGCTTGGCGGATTGACGAAGGCAAAGCAGGCCCGCGACCTGGGGGTTTCACTGGGACTAGCGATGACCCTGGAAGATAGCTGGGGTGGCGACATCGTAACGGCCGCGATCGCCCACCTCGCCCATAGCACCCCGCCGGAAAACCTGTTCACCTCGACCGACTTCAACAGCTACGTGACGGTCAGCTTCGCTGACGGCTCCCCAAAACGCGTGAACGGCCGCATGTCCGCGTCGACGGCACCTGGGCTCGGCGTGTCGCCGAAGATGGAGGTATTGGGCAAGATTGTGGTTGAAGTCAGTTAGGTCGAATGAAAATAACTAACCACAGAGTCACAGAGAGCACAGAGAGGACCAAAGGATTGAAATGGTATTTTCTCTGTGCCCTCTGTGACTCTGTGGTTAGCTGCTTTCTCTTCGCGTAGCCCGATTGACACAATCCGACATCACGGTATGAGGGCACACATCCGAGAGTCCGTACCGAGTCAAGGGGAGCCGCATGGACGCGGTCCAGCCATCCGTTCGTGGGCCGGTGCCCGTGTTGCCGTGGTTTCTCCTCGGGGCCATGGTCGTTGGTTTTTGCACGTGGTACTTCGGCGACGCTGATCTCGCCGCGCAACCGACGCAAGAATTGCGCGACCCCAAGTACTCGACCGACGCCTTCGATCCGTTCCCGATGCCGCCGGAGCTGGTTGGCGTCAAGCTCATGGAACAAACCGACGAACAGCAAGCGGCGAAGAGCAACGGCTGCATCCAGTGCCACCAGAACGTTGGCGACCCGCACGGCAAGGCGACGTTGAAGATCGGCTGCACCGATTGTCACGGAGGCAACGCAAACACGACGGACAAGCATCAGGCGCACGTCGCGCCGCGCTACCCGGAATATTGGCCGACGAGCGGAAACCCGGTGCGATCCTATGCGCTGCTCAATCACGAGTCGCCGGAGTTCGTTCGCTTCGTGAACCCCGGCGACTTGCGGATCGCGCACATTAGTTGCGGGACGGCCGGCTGTCATCCGAAGGAAGTGCAAACGAACCGCAAGCAGATCATGTCGACCGGTTGCATGCTGTGGGGGGCGGCCCTTTACAACAACGGCTCGGTCCCGTTCAAGAAGGCCCGCTTCGGCGAAGCGTACGGCATGAACGGCTCGTCGTTGCGAATGATCAGCAACCCGCCGCCAACCGAATACGAAATTGAGAATCACAAAGGCGTGCTGCCGTTCCTCGATCCGTTGCCGCGCTTCGAGATGAGCCAGCCGGGCAACATCCTGCGCATCTTCGAGCGCGGGGGCCGGTTCCGACCCGAAGTCGGAATTCCGGAACGAACCGAGGAACCGGGCCGACCGCGCACCCGTCTCTCCGATCGCGGCATCGGCACTCAGAACCGAACGGACCCGGTACTCGTCTCGTTGAACAAGACCCGCCTGTTCGACCCGACGTTGAATTTCATGGGCACGAACGATCATCCTGGCGATTATCGCTCGAGCGGCTGCAGCGCCTGCCACGTGCTCTACGCGAACGATCGCTCGCCCGTGCATTCGGGGCCGATCGCCGACCGGGGCAATCGCGGCACGTCGTTCTCGACCGACCCGACCATTCCGAAAGACGAACGCGGCCACCCAATCGATCACAAGTTCACGAACTCGGTGCCGACCAGTCAGTGCATCATCTGTCACATCCATCCCGGCACGACGGTGATGAACTCCTACATCGGCTACATGTGGTGGGACCAGGAGACGGAAGGCCCGCTGATGTATCCGAAGCGACAGAAGTATCCGACGGCCGAGGAAGCGGTCGCGGCGTTGATGGCCAACCCGGAAGAGGCGGCCGTGCGCGGCAACTGGTCCGACCCGGAATTCCTGGACGATATCACACGCCTCAATCCGCAGATGGCGAATCAACAGTTCGGCGACTTTCACAGCCACGGCTGGGTGTTCCGCGCCGTCTTCAAGCGCGATCGACAAGGCATGTTGTTGGATTATCACGGCGACCGGGTGAAGTCGGGTGCCAAGAACCTCGCGAAGGGGATGGGCGTTCCGGTTCAGATGAAACAGTTCCACAAACAGTCGTTCGATTCGGCCGAGTCGGCGCACAATGCCGAACGAGCCGTCGACGCGTGCAAGAGCGGCTTTCCGGTCCATTTGCTCGATATTCACATGGAAAAAGGCATGCACTGCGTGGACTGCCATTTCTCGCAGGACATGCACGGCAACAATCGCTTGCATCAGGAAGTGCGAGCCGCCACGGAGATCGCCTGCATCGACTGTCACGGCACCGCGGACAAGTACACGAGCCTGCACACCTCCGGACCAGCGGCGTATACATCGTCGCCCGACGATCCGAAGCGTGGTCGCAATCTGAAAGCGCTGAAGACCCCGTTCGGCCTGCCGCGCTTCCAGGAAGCCACCGACCCGGCCGGCCGCAAGCGCGTCGTGCAAAATTCGATGGTCGAGAAAGGCTTGAAGTGGGAAGTCGTCCAGACGAAGGACGTGATCGACCCCGAGCACCCGCGTTACAACGCCAAGGCGGCGCTCGCCAAGACCGTGCACGTCAACAAGGCCGGCGAGACCGTGTGGGGCGACCATCCCGGCGACGAAAAGTGCGCGCACTCGAACAAGGAGATGAGTTGCATCTCGTGTCACTCGTCGTGGAACCCGAGTTGCTACGGCTGTCACCTGCCGCAGAAGGCGAACTTGAAGACGCCGCAACTCCACTCGGACGGCGAAGTGTCGCGCAACTTCACCCCCTACAATTTTCAAACGTTGCGCGACGACATCTATATGTTGGCTCGCGACGGTGAAGTAACCGGCAATCGAATCAATCCGGCCCGATCTTCGTGCGCGGTCCACGTGGGCAGTTACAATAACAACCGCGAATCGATCTACGTTCAACAACAAACACTGTCGGCCGATGGCTATGGCGGGACGGCGTTCAGCACGAACGTTCCACACACGGTACGTGGCCGCGGCGTGCGTGAAACCAAGCAATGCACCGACTGTCATCTCTCGCAGAAAAACGACAACAACGCCTGGATGGGCCAACTGTTGATGCAGGGGTCGAACTACCTCAATCTCATCGGCCGATATTGTTGGGTCGGCGCGGGTGGCGAAGGGCTCTACGGCGTGGCCGTCACGGAGCGCGACGAACCCCAAGCCGTGCTCGGCAGTACGCTCCATCGCGACGCTTTCCCGGACAATTTTGGCAAGCACCTCGTCCGGGGCCGCGAGTTGCCGATCGGCCACGAACATCCCGGCCGGGACATCTGGGAGGGGTTGTTCAAGCCGCACCAGAAGAACGAAGTGTTGTCCGTGCAACTGCGCGGCGAATACCTGTATGCGGCCTGTGGCGAAGGGGGCATGCGGGCGTTCGACGTGGCTTTCATCGACGACAAGGCGTTCGCCGAGAAGATCACGACGGCCCCGGTTTCGCCCCTGGGACAACGCTTCCATATTCCGACCAAATTTTGCACGTGCGTCGCGGCACCGAGTACCGTGGCCGTCGACCCGACCCGCAAGATGAACCCGGAGAACAAGGAACAGCCGATCGCGCCGTACTTCGGCTACGTCTATCTCACGGACAAGTACGAAGGCTTGATCCTGGTCGGTATCGGCGTCATGGTTGATGGACATCCCGATAACAACTACTTGAAGCGCGATTTGACCTTCAATCCGGATGGAATCTTGAAGGGGGCGGTGAGTGTTACGATGGTCGGGCCATATGCGTACATCTGTTGCGACGCGGGTCTGGTGGTCGTCTCGGTCGTCGATCCCAAGAAGCCGGAAGTGACGGCCGTGATTGGCGAGCCGATTCATATGCCCCGGGCGGTCCAGGCCCAGTTCCGCTATGCCTATCTATGCGACGAGGAGGGGGTCAAAGTTTTGGACATCACCGACCTGGCTCATCCGGTCGTGAAGGCCAAGATGCGCATTCCGGACGTACATAACATCTATCTGGCCCGAACGCGAGCTTACCTGGCGGCCGGCCCGCGCGGCCTGATCATTCTGGACATCACCAAGGCCGATCGACCCGAACTGGAGTCGATTTACAATGCCGAAGGTCGACTCAACGATACGCACGATGTGAAACTGGGCATCACTTATAACAGTCAGTTCGCCTACGTGGCCGACGGCAAGAACGGCCTGCGAGTGATTCAGCTCACCGGCCCGGAGACGCCCGGCAACGATGGCTTCAGCCCGAAGCCGACGCCGCAACTCGTCGCCACGTTCAAGATCCCGTTCAACGGCCACGCCCTCGCGATCTCGAAGGGCCTCGACCGCGACCGGGCCGTCGATGAAGTCGGCAACCAGATCGGCGTGTTCGGCCGCGTCGGTGCCCGGCCCCTGAACGGCGTCGAGCAACGCAAGATGTACCTCCGCGACGGCCAACCGTGGTTCGTCTCGGACGACCCGAGCCACTTCGGCGCACCGCAGTATCGCAAAGACAAGGGGCGAGCGGTCATCGATGGGAAGTAGACGCCCGCCGTGAACGGCGGGCCGAGTACACTCGATCAATTCCGAGTTTCGATTGCTTGCGCGTGGGACAGCGAGTCGATGTCCGCCCCGAAACGCTCGACCAAGCCGGTGAACCAGGCGAGGTCTTCGGGTGAATCGACGGTGAGTCGCACGGTGCTCCGGTCGCCGAGCGGGCACGTCAGGTTAACGTATCGAAATTCTTCGATGTGTTCGTAGACGAACTTGGTCACGTGCTCGCGTTGTTCGGGCCGGTCCATGCGGCGATAGGCCTCGGCGAACTTCGCCGTCCGCAACAGCTCGATGCTGACGCCGTAGGGAAACGAACGCGGCCGCAGGTTGGTCACGAAGTCGAGTTCATCTGCGGACGCGAGCCGGATCGCCTCCGAAAGGAGGTCTGGGTCCATCAGGGGGCTATCGCCGTTGACGCGGGCGAACGAATCGAGGTTGAATCGATGCGCGCAGGCGAGCGCCCGGCCGGCCACGG
>JANLUE010001306.1:0-7972 GCA_031363325.1 Gemmataceae bacterium | reverse complement strand
CGGCCGGCGGCAGCTTGTCCTTGGGCGGCATCTTCAATTCGGCATCGTGCCCGAGGGCGGCCACGAGCAAGCTTTCCTTGGCCTTGCCCGGCACGACGGCCGGCCCGCGTTCCCCGCCGGTCAAGATGGCCGCCCGCGAATCGAGCCTCAGGTTGCCTTTTCGCTTGTCTGACCCGTGGCACGAGTAACATTTCGCAACGAGGATCGGTCGAACGGACTTCTCGAAGAACGCCTCGCCATCGGGGGCCGCGACGAGGGCCGACGGAACGAGGAGCGCGATCAAAGCGGCGCGGGGAACAAGCACGTCGAAACTCCAACGCGTCCGAAGCGAGGCGGAACGCCAAAGGCGTGGCGGGACCAATCTCTTTGAACATATCGTAAGGGCCGGTACATTGGCATGTCGGTTGGCCGGTTCGCCAATTGGATTCCCAGAACCCGTCGGCTCGATCGACTGTCCCTGGGTGTGGCGGGCGAAGAATTTGAGAATTGGGCCGGAGTCGGCCCAAATGTTGCTTGACCTTTTCCGTGGGGTCCGAGATGATTTCAGTAGTGCCCCGGCTCGATGCCCGGGACCGAAACGACCGGCCCCGTGGTTTTCCCAGGGAGGTGTCTCACGGCGACCCAACTCACGCTCCGGCGTCGGGACAGCCGCACGACCTCTCTCGTCCCCCGTGGCTCGGAGGAGGCCTCTTGAGTACTGCGACGCTGGACTTTCCCGCCCTCCGTCTTCCCAGTTCGGTCGAACGGGCCGCCATCTGTGCCCGGACCGCCCGCGACCACAAGGCCCGAGATGTCGTCGTCCTCGACATGCACGGACTCCATCCCCTCTACGACTACTTCGTGATCTGCACGGGCGCCAGCCGCCGGCAAATCCACACGCTCGCCGAGGAAATCGACGATTCCCTGCGCGGGATCGGCGATCGCCGCATGGGCATCGAAGGCTATCAGGCGAGCAAGTGGGTCGTCCAGGATTACGGCGACGTGCTGGTCCACGTGTTCGACCCGGAGACGCGGGCATACTACTCGCTCGAAGACCTGTGGGCCGACGCCCCGCGCGTGGACTGGGAGCGGGAGTAAACACCGCTCCGTAACCTATTCCCATGATCCTGACCGACGCCATTCGCGCGGCCTTTCGGCCGGCGCTCGAACAGCTTTCGCCGAACCCGGAGAAGGTGGCCGACTTTCTGGGCATGGTGAAGCCGGCCGCGAACGCGGAACACGGCGACTACCAGGCCAACTTCGCCATGCCGCTCGGCAAGCTCGTCGGCAAGAAGCCCCCCGAGGTCGCGAAGGAACTCATCGCCAAGGTGTCGGCGAACGACATGTTCGATCCACCGACCAGCGCGGGGCCGGGGTTCATCAACGTTCGGTTGAAGAGTGAATGGATCGCCCAGCAAGTCCAGACGATGGCCGGCGACGAGCGACTCGGCATCGCGGTGCCCACGTCGCCGAAACGAGTCGTCATCGACTACTCGAGCCCGAACGTCGCCAAGCCGCTGCACGTCGGGCATCTCCGCAGCACGATCATCGGCGATGCGCTCACGCGACTGTTGCGTTACCTCGGTCACACCGTCATCACGGACAATCATCTCGGCGACTGGGGTACGCAATTCGGGATGCTGATCTTCGGCTACCGCAACTTCCTCGATCGCGCGGCCTACGAATCCGACCCGGTTCGCGAACTCGCGCGAATCTACGTGTATGTGCGCGGACAGTTTCGCGCGGACGACGAGGACCCCGGCGATGGGCCGACCGACGATCCCGTGAAGTTGGCCTGTCAGCAGGAGACGGCCAAACTCCACGCGGGCGATCCGGCCAACGTCGCCTTGTGGAACGAGTTCATGCCCCATTGCCGGGAGGCGATCCACCGCGTCTATCGTCGGCTCGGAATCTTGACGTTCGATCACGAACACGGCGAGAGCTTCTACAACCCGATGCTCGCAAATGTCGTTGAAGATTTGCTGGCGAAGGGGATCGCCTTCGAGAGCAAGGGGGCGATCGTCATCCCCAACGCGGCCGGCAACATTCCGCAAACGGAAGCGGAACAAAGAAAACAGGACCCCCCGGCCCTGATCCGCAAACGCGACGGCGCGTTCACATACGCGACGAGCGACCTAGCGACCGTGAAGTATCGCATCGATTCGTTTCAGCCGAACGCGATGCTGTACGTCGTCGACTTTCGCCAGGCGTTGCACTTCAAGACGTTCTTCGCCCAGGCCCGGCGCTGGGGATTCGCGGGCGTCGAGTTGACGCACGTCAGCTTCGGCTCCGTGCTCGGCCCGGACCGCAAGCCGTTCAGTACGCGGGCCGGCGGCGCGGCCGAGTTGGAAACGTTGATCGACGAGGCCGTTACACGCGGGCTCGCGAAGTACGAGGAGAGCTACGCCGACCGCAAGTCGCTTGGTCACGACGTTCCCGAATTCACCGACGCGACCAAACAAGATATTGCCGAGGCGATCGGCGTCGGGGCGATGAAGTACGCCGACCTCAGTGGCAATCGAACGAGCGACTATATCTTCAGCTACGACAAGATGCTCGCGACCGATGGCAACACCGCCACGTACATGCAGTACGCCTACGCCCGGTGTCGCGCGATCTTCCGCAAGGGCCAGGTTGACGATGCGCGATTCCGCACGAACCCGCCGCCAGTTTTTGTCACGCAACCGGCCGAGCGGGCGCTCGGGCTTCAGTTGCTTCGCTTCGAGGAAGCGCTCCAGGCGGCCGCGACGGAATACACCCCGCACGACATCACGGCGTACATGTGGGACCTGGCCCGGGCGTTCAGCGGTTTCTTCGAGTACTGCCCCGTGCTGACGGCGGACTCGCCGGAACTCCGGGACAGCCGACTCGTGCTCGTGGACCTGACTGGTCGTGTGATTCGGCAAGGGCTGGAGTTGCTGGGTATTCGAGTCGTCGAGCGGATGTGAACAGGGAGGGAGTTGGAATTGGCTACCCTTCAGATTCAGATCTCGAGCCGGAGTTGGGGACCATCCAGTACGATTCGGAAGTCGTTCAGGATGTCTCTCCCAAGGAGTATCCAGGGCTCGTTCCAGTGAGCGAGTACTTCAACGTGCCGAGGCGGAAATCGATGAATTCCGAGGGCTACAGGATAAAACTCGAGTTCGTCTTCGATTCCACCCACGCCCTTGACCTTCCATGTGCCGCTCGAGTACAGCCCTAACGCTTCGAAAACGGACTGCGGGACGATTGTGCAATCCGCACCGGTGTCCAGTTGCGCTGGCAAATCACGAAGCTCCGCTCCCGTCAAGGGATGCCCAACCGTTACGAGAACGAAAGGTGCGGGCGGCTGTTTTTGTGAATTGTAGGCGTAACGCATCAAGCCCCGACCTTCCCAACTCGAATGACACGGCGAATTCCCGATCGGGCGGCCGGATGCGGCACGTCCGTGATGAGTCCAACGTAAATGTCGTCGCGAACGCTCGCCTGAACTCGCAACGCAAGTTCGAGTCGAACGGTGCCGCTATCGACGACCCGCTCGTCGTGGATCGCGACGTATTGTCCGCGATGCGTCCGAAGGAGTTCGGGCAACAGGCGGTCGAAGGCGCGCCGCTCGCGTTCGACTTTGGTCAACGGGGCCGGATCGGGGAGCCGCACCTCGAACTCTTCGATTGTCGCCGCATCAATCATGGCCGAATCTCCGAGTGCAATCCTATCGCCAATCTACTCGATGCCGACGGGTGATGGAAGGCGATGACCGACTCGTCCAGCCCGAGCTAGCCGATCGGCCCCGGCCACGCCGACCCGAGGGCCGCGCGTTGGAGTCGCGTCACTTCGGCCGTGCCGGCTCGGCCCAACTCGATCAGCCGGTACAGTTGCTCGGTCGCGAACGTCGCCTCTTCGCCGGCACCCTGCACTTCGATGAAGCGACCCGAGCCGGTCATGACCAGATTCATGTCCACGTCGGCGTCTCGATCCTCGACGTATTCGAGGTCGAGTCGCTCCGCACCATCGAGAAGGCCCACGCTGATCGCCGCGACCGAATCGGTCACGACCCCAGGGGGGATTTCCAGCGTGTGTTTGTGCAACGCCAGGCACAAGGCGACGAACGCACCGTTGATCGCCGCCGTCCGGGTGCCGCCATCCGCTTCGAGCACATCGCAATCGAGCCACAACGTCCGTTCGCCGAGTGCCTTCAAGTTGGTGATCGCACGCAGGCTGCGGCCGATGAGTCGTTGAATCTCGACGCCTCGGCCATCAACTTTGCCCGCCTTGTCGCGCGACTTGCGCGACGAAGTCGATCCCGGAAGCATCGAGTATTCGGCCGTCAGCCAGCCCTTTCCCTTCCCGACCAGAAAATCGGGGACCGTGGGCTCGACGGTGCACGTGCACAAAACGGTCGTCGCTCCGGAACGAACGAGAACACTGCCGGCCGCCGTCCGCGTGAAGCCGAGCTCGAACGTGAGGGGGCGAAGCTCGTCGAGTCGGCGGTTCTTCGGTCGCATCGTGACTATCCGGGTTCGGGTGTCTTCGCGGTGTGCGCGTGGTTCAACGTCTTCTCAATCCGTCGGTCCGGCACGAGCCAGATGGCCGCGACGAGCATGTACAGGCCGCAGGCCAAGTACGGTTCGAGGAATGCGATCAAGACCGCGACCGCGTAGATGACGAGCGAGAGTTTGCCCTTGATGTCCTTGCCAACCGCCATCGCCAGGACCGAGTCCGCCCCCTGATGTCGAATGAGGACCTGAACCAGAATCCAGTAGGCGAACCCGGCCATCAGAAGAACGACACCATAGGCGGCCACGGGCCAGGCCGCGAAGTGCGTTTCGCCGGCCCAACTGGTCACGAACGGAACGAGCGACAACCAGAACAACAGATGCAAGTTCGCCCACAGGGTCGGCCCGTTGACGCGATGGACGGCTTGAAGCAAATGGTGGTGATTGTTCCAGTAAATCCCGATGTAAATGAAGCTGATCACATAGGCGAGCAGCGATGAGAGGAGTGGGCGAAGCGCGTCGAGTTCCGACGAATGTGGTGCCTTCAACTCGAGGACCATGATCGTGATGATGATCGCCAGCACGCCATCGCTAAATGCCTCCAGTCGACCCTTCGTCATGTTCGTCCCGTTTTGAGCTTTGAGAAGAATCATTCTGCCGAGAAGTCCTTGAATCGCTCCGCCACTTTGCCCGAGGTCGCGTCTCCGGTGTGAATCAACAGGCCGTAGCGAAGCTTCAGGTGTTCACCCTTGGCCAGCTTGAACAGGTCCATGCGACCCTTCGTATCGGGGAAGCCGGCGTCGGCCCGGCCAAAGGGGTTGGCGGCCATCAGGCCATATTCCCGGCTGTGCCAGCACGATCGAACGGCGTTCTTCGGATGGTCGAGCACCGCGATCCCGACGGCCGACCCGTTCACGGAACCCGAGTAGTCGTTCCAGTCCGACTTGCGGCCCCAGACTTCACGTTCGTTCTTCTTGCCGTCCGAGTTCACATAGAAGCCGTTGCCGCCTTTCACTTTGATCTCGTCGCTCGCGCGAATGCCCATCGACCCTTCCTTCGTATCGCCGAACGTGATCGGGCAGACGCTCGCGTGCAGGTCGATGTCCAGCACGACCAACCGGGCGTCGCCCAGGTCGGTGACCGTGATAATGCGATCCTCGTCGAGGATTTTCGTGCCGTCGGGGGCTCGCCATTCGTTCTTGGTCGGCACGCGGGCCGAGTTCCCTTGTGCCTTCGGCTCGCCGACCGAAACACATACGATTCGCCCGTGACCCGCCCCTTCCGACCAGAAGTCGACGCCTTGGACTCGCTTGTCGCCGGAGCGAATCTTCAACTCGATCCCCTCGGGGATCACGTCGCCGTGGCAGAACCACGCGGACTTTTGATGGACGTGGTCGGTCGTCTCCTTGGGCTGCCCCTTGAGCATCGGCCAGCCGCGGGTCACGGGAACGTCGCCGGGCGCGTTGAGCGGCCAGAGGTATGGCTTGGCGACGGACTCACCAACGTGGTAGCGCGTGATCAACGCCTTGCCGGCCGAGAACTCGATGGCGTCCTTGGTTTTCTCGACCGTCACGGCGGACGGTTCGGCGGCCAGGAGCGACGTTGCGGCGAACAGGGCGAGGAGAGAGGTGCGAATCATGCGGCCCTCGGGGTGAGAGGGGTACTATCCGGGCGAGGCCGGGGTGCGTCAAGCATCCGCTGGCGAAGCGAATCGAGTTGCGGTGCGATTTTGACGTCGGGACAACGCGGGCAATACTGCCGTCCCGCGCGGGCGTCCGTACCATTCCCCCGACCGGGTGGTGTTCGCGGCAGTTCGCCGGCGGCCGGCCGGCGAAAGGGATGCGATGGCACGCCGGTTCGTGGATTCGCTGGCCGATGGCGACAATGTGGACGAAGTCTTTCTCGTCCTCGACAAGCAACTCCGCTCGAACCGGAACGGTAATCCGTACATCCAGGTCGATCTCGGCGATCGCTCGGGGTCGATCAACGCCCGGATGTGGAACGCGGGCGACGCGCTCTTCCGCACCTTCGACGCGGGCGACTTCCTGACCATCAAGGGCCGGGCCCAGATGCATCAGGGTTCGCTTCAGATCATCCTGACCAACATGGATCGGTTCGACTCGAACCGAGTCGAACTGACCGACTTCCTGCCGCACACCAAGCAGGACGTGAGCAAATTGCTCGAACGATTGAAGGCGTCCGTGCGCAAGGTGAGCGACCCGCACCTACGGGCGCTCGGCGAAACCTACTTCATCGACGACGAGTTCATGCGTGGCTTCTGCCGGGCGCCGGCGGGGATCAAGGTTCACCACGCCTATGTCGGTGGATTGCTCGAACACGTCGTCACGATGATGGAAGTGGCCGAGAAAATTCTGCCGCTCTACCCGGAGGTGAATCGCGACTTGCTCGTTATGGGCGTTTTCCTGCACGACAGTGGCAAGGTCCGCGAGTTGAACTTCGCGACGAACTTCGCCTACAGCGACGAGGGACAATTGCTGGGCCACCTCGCGATCGGAATCGAGATGCTCGCGGACAAGGTTCGCATGGTGCCCGATCTGACCGGCGAGCCGTTCCCGGGCGAACTCGTCTTGCGATTGAAGCACCTGATCCTGAGCCATCACGGCGACCCGCAGTTCGGCAGCCCGAAGGTGCCGATGACCCCCGAGGCCGTCGCCCTGCACGCGATCGACACGCTCGACTCGCGAATCCACATCGCGGTCCGCGAGATCGCCGAGGATCGCGGCGACAGTGCGTGGACGCCGTACAACCCGGCGCTTGGCCGCAAGTTGTTCAAGGGCGGCCGCGGCGCGAGTTCTGGGGAAGTGGACGACGATTGAAATTCAATAGCGGTGGAGGTATGCGATGCCGATTCACGACTCGACGCGCGTGCCGGACGGCCTGTTCCACGACTTTCATCAACGTGGTCGATCCACATCAAGATGGCGTTGAACGCGGGACTGCTTCCGAAGAACCTGTCCGCGCTCGTCGAGCAACGAGCGAGGACATGTGAGCCAGACATTTACCGGACGAGCAACGACATCTACGCCGGGCGCGCCAATCGGATTGCAGTCAAGCACCACCTGGGTCGAACGGTTGCGATCATCGAAATCATGTCGCCGGGAAACAAGGATAGTCGGGCCGCGCTTCGAGACTTCGTCGACAAGTCGATCGATTTCCTGAGGGCCGGCGTTCACGTTTTGATCGTGGATCTCTTTCCGCCCTCGAAGCGCGATCCGCTCGGCATTCGCAAACTGCTTTGGGACGAGATCGTCGATCAGCCCTTCGCGTTCCCGTCCGGCAAAGATCGGGTACTCGCCTCGTACGACGCGAGCCCGGAGAAGTTCGCCTATGTCGAGCCAGTTGGCGTCGGCGACTCATTGCCCGAGATGCCGCTCTTCCTGGCGGAAGGGAATCACATCGAGGTTCCGCTCGAATTGACCTACGGGCAAGCGTGGCTCGCATGCCCCGAGGTCTTGCGCGAGGCGGTCGAAACGGGCGAACTCCCGGAAGAAGACCCC